>MVRV01000076.1 GCA_002068015.1 Smithella sp. PtaU1.Bin162 | reverse complement strand
CGGGATAAGCGAGACTAACAAATTTCAGCGCGCTCTGCTTCTGAAATTTGAGTCTCGCTAAAAGTTTTCGGCCAATACTTCATAATATGATTGCGGATGCCGGCAGGCCGGGCACTCATTCGGTGCCTCCGGTCCTTCATGAACATATCCGCAATTAATACAGTGCCACTTGAGCGGAGTTTTCTTTTTAAATACTTCCCGCCCCGCAATGTTACCGGCAAGTTTGCGGTAACGGTTTTCGTGGAATTTTTCTACTTTGGCTATTTGCTCGAAAGAACGCGCCACTTCCGGGTACCCTTCATCAGCGGCTATTTTGGCAAAATCGGCATATATTTTAGTCCATTCCATCTGCTCACCGGCTGCGGCAGCCTCGAGATTTGTCTTGGTATCGCCGATAATACCTGCAGGATAGGCGGCAACAATTTCCAGATCTCCACCTTCCAGATACTTAAAAAATATCTTGGCATGCTCTTTTTCATTATCAGCCGTTTCCAGAAATATACGCGATATCTGCTCAAAACCTTCTTTTTTAGCGGCACTGGCAAAATAGGTATAGCGGTTTCGGGCCTGTGATTCTCCGGCAAAAGCCGCCAGTAAATTTTTTTCTGTTTGCGATCCTTTAATCGACTTTCCCATAGCCTTTTATCTCCTCCTTACGATCGTTTTTCGGAAATTTATGCACTGCTTTCAGTTTCGTCAACAGTATCATTGATTTTCCGATGAACCGGTTTTCCACCTATTGTTTTTTTCCGATTGGCTCAGGTTCCGTCTTTTTACTGTCATCGAATTTCATGGCTTTAATTGCTTCATCCATTTTGGTTGTCTCCATGGATAAATATTCTATTTTTCTCTTGATTTCCTCGATATCGGCTTTGATTTTCACTCTATCCGCCTGTACATTTAATTTCTTAGACTGCAGTTTGGCCCTGAGCTTGATATTATCTTCTTTTTTCCCCAGATCAGAATCGATAAGTGCTTCGTTTTTTATAAGATCATAGTCAATTTCCGCTTCTTTTTGAAAGTTATTGGCCAAATCTTCTTCCAAACCCGCATATTTCTTCTGAGCAGCGGCAAGATCACTTTTCTGTTCAGCCAGCTTTACTTTTTGATTGGCTAAATTCAAATCGAATTCCGCTTTGGAAAAACCTCCTCTTTTACCAGCCGGCACTTGCGCAACCAGTGCCGGATCAACAGTAGAAGTAATGGAACCTACTTTGGAAGTTATAGATGTCTTCAATTCCTGTGTCGTGGAACACCCGCAAATGAATATTACCGCCAATAAAACCAAGAAACAAATTTTAATTCTCCGTTGCATTCTTACCTCCCTGATAATTTCATTTAACTAACGTTCATGGCTCTTTACCGGTAAAGTTCTTATCTTTTTATATTTTACCGGCTGAAGTTTTTGCTTGTTTCTCAAAAGCCGGGAAACATCCTTCTGTCTTCGTGTAACCTTTTGTCCACCCATAATCAACTATCCCCCAATCCGGTCAAAAATTCAATACAAAAACAGAATCGCCGGATTTATACAATAATATGCGGAGCCCGGTTGCAGCCCGAACGCCGCCGATAAATGTTTTTGATTATGATGTTCTTCACTCAGCAATGGAATCAGACGCATTCCTCTACAGGCAAAGCAAACGCCTTCACACCGGCACGGGGATGATCCGCCTTTATCTTTCTGACGAGATCGCAAAGTTCCGCAATATCTTCGTCAGGTACGGCTAAAAACAAGGCATTGTTTTTGCCCGGCCAGTAATGCGTACCCAGTTTTGGTTCCGAATCAAGCCCCTCACCTGTTGCCCCCTGCATTTTGGTGTATGCCTTGAATCCGGATTCCTTGAAGGCTTTAAGAATATCATAATCGGAAGCTTCTCCATAAAGCACTAAAAACATTTTCATTGATCACTTCTCCCCGGGATTGATTTTTGTTTATCCGCCTCCGGCAATACCTGGTTTTTAAATTTTCTTTTCCGGAAATATTCCTGCCAGTCATCAAATATGTCATATGCGGCCGGCACGACAACAAGCGTGAGGAACAACGACGTCAAAAGACCTCCGATTACGGCAATTCCCATCGGCGCACGTGTTTCCGCACCTTCTCCTACGCCCAGGGCAACAGGCAGCATACCGAAAACCATGGCAAATGTTGTCATTAGAATGGGACGCATCCGGACAGGCCCCGCATGCAGTATGGCTTCCCGGCGCGACATCCCCCTTTCCCGCGAAACATTGGTATAATCAACAAGCAGAATGGCGTTTTTCTTTACCAGCCCCATCAAAAGGATCAAACCGATCAGGCTGTATATATTAATTGTTTTACCGGTAATGAAAAGAGCCCCAAAAGCACCGATAAAGGAAAGCGGCATGGAAAGCAGAACCGTTATGGGATGGATAAAACTTTCAAACTGGGAAGCAAGAATCATATACGCCATAATAATTCCCAAAACCAGTGCGAAAAGCAGATAACCGAAAGACTCCTTCATTGTATCGGCCATACCCTGATACTTCGGCAGATAATCCGGCGGAAGAATGCGCCCGGCAATCGCGTTCAACTCTTCAATGGCATCGCCCAACGGTTTGCCTTCAAGGCTTGCAAATACCGTTATCGCCCTCTGGCGGTCAACACGGTTGATTACACTCGGCCCGCTGCCTTCCTGTATTTTCACTACATTGGAAAGTTCAATCAGTCTTCCGTCCCGGGAACGGACATAGATGCGTTCCAGATCGCCGCTTGTACGCCGATCCTCAGGATTTAGCCTTACCCGCACATCATAACGTTTACCCCGCAGCTCATCCTTGTAACGGGTAATGTCCAGTTCTCCGCTGACAAGCAGATTAATCGCTTCGGCGACGGTCGCCACATCCACACCCAGATCCGCTGCACGATCCCTGTCTATATA
>MVRV01000075.1 GCA_002068015.1 Smithella sp. PtaU1.Bin162 | reverse complement strand
TTCCTGACTGTAAAATCCAAATCGAATGCTTTTCAGGGATGGGAAAGTCTCACCAATCGCGGCCTGCGCTTTATCAACCGGCAGCAGGGATCGGGAATAAGGATTATGCTGGATCATGAACTGAAAAAGAAGGGAATCGCCTGTAAAGACATTACCGGTTACAACAACGAAGTTTATACCCATTTTGAAGTCGGACTTTCTCTGATTGCAGGTGATGCGGATGTGGGAATTGCTTCGGCCGCCGTAGCCAGAATACTGGATCTTAGTTTTCAGCCGCTGGTCAGCGAACGTTTTGATATGATTCTCGGAAAAAATACTTTTTTTCAACCGGCAATTCAGGCTTTTATCGAGACCCTTCAGTCCGATCAATTTAAAACCCGTGTTGAAAAAATCGGGAATTACAATTTCCGGGATGCAGGAAGGATTCTTCATTCTTAGAAAAATACTTGTCATAAACAGATACAGAAAAGGAGTGCCGTCAATGAAAATATTTATTGGAAAATGTCTGGTGTTGTTTATTTTGCTATTGTCGTCTCTGGCCCTGGCCGCAGACGGCGATAAGTTTGTTTTCCTGTCCAGTACGATCGGTCCGATTGATTCGGGAATTGTAGCTGCACTGGAGGATCAGTTTGAAAAAGAAACAGGCATCCGCGTGCGTCATGTCGGCGCGGGAACCGGAGCGGCGCTGAAAATCGCCACCAAAGGTCAGATCGACCTGGTAATGGCGCACGCCAAATCTCTGGAAGAAAAGTTTATCGCGGATGGTTTCGGTACCGGGAGAATTTCCCTGATGTATAACGATTTTGTCATTGTTGGTCCCGTCTCCGATCCGGCGGCAATTAAAGGAACGAAATCGGCGACAGAAGCCTTGAAAGCAATCGCGGCCGGGAACGTGAAATTTATCAGCCGCGGCGACAAGTCGGGAACACATGTGGCGGAAATGGAACTCTGGAAAAAAGCGGGTACCCTGCCCCAGGGCTCTTGGTACACAATTTATGAAAAAGGATCGGAGGGAAATGTACCCACTTTAAAATATACCGATCAACAGTCGGCATACACCGTGATCGACCGTGCTACTTATCTTGCACTGAAAAATGAAATCAAACTGGCCATCCTGGTGGAAGGCGATGAGGCGCTTTTAAACTTTATTTCATTAATACCGGTTAATCCGGCAAAATGCCCCGGTGTCAACAACCGGGATACGATGACTTTTGTGCAATGGCTGACCTCGCCCGAGAAAGGACAACTGATCATCCGGGATTTCGGCCGCGACAAATACGGAGCTGCGCTTTTCTTCCCCAATTCCCTGGAATGGCAAAAAACAAAAAAGAAATAACATAAAGGAGCATCATGATGAAAATGTTCAAAAAGAGTAAAATAATAGTAACGCTGATCATAGCGGCATTGTTTTTTGCAGTCGGCACAGCAAACGTTTTTGCCGCACCGCAGCAAAAAAATATAATTCTCGCGACCACAACCAGCACACAGGATTCCGGACTGCTCGACGAGTTGATACCGGTCTTTGAAAAGGAAACCGGTTACTTTGTAAAGACCATTGCCGTAGGTTCCGGTCAGGCGATGACCATGGGACAAAAGGGCGAAGCCGATGTGCTTTTGGTTCATTCACCGGATGCGGAAAAAAAATTCATCGATGCAGGCTACGGCGTCAACCGTCGCCTGGTCATGCATAACGATTTCATTGTTATCGGACCGGGAACCGATCCGGCAAAAATCAAGGGCATTAAATCGTCGGCGGAGGCGCTGAAATTGATTGCTCATGCCAACGCCTTGTTTTTATCACGCAGTGATAAGTCGGGAACACATGCCAAAGAAATGAAATTATGGAAGCAGGCGGGAATAAATCCTGCGGGACAGAAATGGTATCAGGAAACAGGGCTGGGTATGGGACAGACTCTGAGCGTCGCGGCGGAGAAAAAAGGCTATACCCTGGCAGACCGCGGAACTTATCTGGCGCTCAAAAAAAATCTGGGGCTGGATATTTTAGTCGAAGGCGATGCGGCTCTCCTGAATATTTATCATGTCATTGAGGTAAACAGCGCCAAATGGCCGAAAGTCAACGCCGAAGGCGCCAAAGCATTCGCCGATTTCCTGGTTTCCCAAGGCACCCAAGCCATCATCAAAACGTTCGGCGTGGATAAATTCGGATCTCCTCTCTTTTTCCCCGATGCCGGGAAAAAGATTGAAGATCTCGGCAAATAATGATTAGAAGAGTTTTATGGAATTAATTATTCAGGGGATTATCAAAGCTTTTGAATTAATCATCAGTTTTGATCCCGAAGTCCTGGGAATAACATGGCTGTCCTTGAAAATATCGGGGACAGCCACGTTCATCAGCCTCTTTATCGGGGTTTCCGCAGGCACGGCAGTTGCGTTAAACAATTTTCCCGGAAAAAGACTGGTCATCAGCCTGATCAACACCGGAATGGGACTGCCGCCTGTTGTCGTTGGCCTGTTTGTAACAATTATGATCTGGCGCAGCGGGCCTTTGGGATTTCTCGAAATTCTCTATACCCCTTATGCGATGATCGTCGCCCAGGCGATCATCGCCACACCGATTGTCATGGGTATATCGCTTGCCGCCATCCAGAACCTGCATCCCAACCTGCGTTTGCAGATACTGGCACTCGGAGCAAGCAGGCTGCAGATGGTGTGGGTGCTGGTTAAAGAATCAAAGCTGCCACTGCTCGCCGCCGTAATGGCCGGTTTCGGCGG
>MVRV01000074.1 GCA_002068015.1 Smithella sp. PtaU1.Bin162 | reverse complement strand
AGGAATTAAAAGTTGTTATTACCCGCCTGGAAAAATCATTAAAACGCGATCCGCAACGCTTTCGGAAATTAGCCGCCCGGATTCGCGGAGTGTCGGAAGAAACAACAACCGGTGTGCATCGGCTCTATCAGATGCAGGCGGCGGGAGAGCTTTTGTTTCCGGCAATCAACGTCAATGATTCAGTTACCAAATCGAAGTTTGACAATCTTTACGGATGCCGCGAATCTCTTGTCGACGGCATCAAGAGAGCAACGGATATCATGGTTGCCGGCAAAATTGCGATTGTCTGCGGGTATGGTGATGTCGGGAAAGGCAGTGCCCAATCACTGCGCGGGCTTGGTGCCCGTGTTATTATAACCGAGATTGATCCGATTTGTGCGCTTCAGGCGGCGATGGAAGGGTATGAAGTAAAAACACTGGAAGAAGTTGCACCACTCGGTGATATATTTGTGACGGCAACAGGTTGTTGCGACGTAATTACCGGGAAACATATGGAGATGATGAAGGATGAAGCCATTGTCTGCAATATCGGTCATTTTGACAGCGAAATTGATATGCATTATCTGGAAACAAATAAATTTTGTAAAAAACAGAATATCAAACCACAGGTTGATAAATGGAAGATCAAGTCAGGCCGTTCCATAATAATTCTGGCGGAAGGGCGTCTGGTGAATTTGGGTTGTGCCACCGGACACCCCAGCTTTGTAATGAGTAACAGTTTTACCAATCAATCGCTGGCGCAAATAGAACTTGCCACAAAAAAATACGCAGTGGGGGTTTATACGCTGCCTAAAAAACTGGATGAGGAAGTAGCCCTTCTGCATCTCGGCAGACTGGGGGTAAACCTCTCCAAACTTACCAAGAAACAGGCGCAGTACCTGGGCATATCCGTGGAAGGTCCGTATAAACCGGAATACTACAGATATTAATTTTTTCAGCAGAAAGTATTTCGATCTTACAGCCGGCATGACAGATAAAATTGCATGCCGGTTTTTTTTATGTGCGTGTTCGGAAGAATAATGTCGCGCCGGCGGCAAGAAAAAGAATGTTGGCAACCCAGGCCGATAGAATTGCCGGTAATATTCCTGATCGCCCCAGCGACATGCTGAAGGCATGGACGATCCAGTAGGAAAAACCGATGATGATGCCGACACCGACGCTTTGCATTACTCCTCCCTGTCTTGCCGAGCGGGTCGAAAATGATATGCCGATCAGAACAAGAATCAATGTTACAAAGGGAAACGCAATCTTTCCATGCAAATCAACAAGGTATCTTGTGGCGTCAAAACCTTCCGACTGGATTTTGTTAATATATTTTCGTAAATCAAAAAAACCCATTTTTTCCGCATCTTTCTGGATTATTTTAAAGTCGTTGGGTTTTTCCGGCAGAGGGATGATTTTCTGGCGGGCCTTTTCTAAAAAGGGAGTATGCGTGCTGTCAAATTGAGTCACAAGGACATTATGAAATATCCATTTACCGTTTTTCCATTCAACTCTTTCCGCATCAATACGCCTTTGCAGGGTGAAATCGGGATTGATATAATTGATCACAACGCCTCTTAAAATATTGTTTTCAACGTCAAATATTTTGAAATTGTAAATAGCGTTGCTGGAATGATACCAGAGTTCGTTTTGCTTGAAAAAGCCCAGCGTCTTTTGTTTCTGGACTTCTGCAATAACTATGTGTTCCGCCTTTTGAACAGCGGCTGGTGTGATGAGCTCGCTGAAATAAAACAGGGATACGGCGACAGTCGCTGCAAAAATCAGAACAGGTAGGGATATTCGATAGAGACTGATGCCGTTGGCTTTCATGGCAATAATTTCACTGAATTTTGACAGACTGCTGTAAGTCATCAGTGTTGCCAAAAGCACGGCGGCCGGCAAAATCAGAGAAATGATCAGAGGGATGGAAAAAAAGAAATACGATGCTATCTGGATAATCGACGCGGAATTACTGAGGAACATTCTGATCTTTTCAAAAAAGTCAACGATGAGATAAAGGGCGATAAAAGATACGCTCGTGATGAGGAAAAATCTTATATATTCTTTGATGATATATTTATCCAGGAGCTTCAAATTCCAATCCTCAATTCGTAAGTGTTTTGCGCCACAGCCTGGTTCTGATAATATGCCAGAGTGATATTTCATGATAAGCCATGTAAAAAAGATAGATACCCAAAACGGCAAAGATTAGATTCGGGGTCCATACACCGACTTCGGGAGTAAGCCTGCCTGTTTCTACAAGGGCTTCCCCTCCGATCCGCAATAAATAAAAAAGTGAAACAATAATAACACCGATGGCAAATCCGCGTGATTTCACCGCCCTGTGGCTCTTGATTCCCAGCGGCAAGGCCAGCAGAGCAAAGAAAATACAGGAAAGCGGAATGGAAAATTTTTTATGTACTTCAATAGCCAGTTCCCGGATCGCCGCTTCATCAAGACCCGGTTTTTTCATTTTGCTCAGGAGTTCCCGCATGGTCATGTCGGTGCTGCTCTTGGTATCTTCGCTTACGCTTGCGATGGCGGAGGAAAGATCAAGATTGATGTCGTAAGTCTGAAAATCAATTTTGCGATAATTTTTAAAGTCGGGGCTTACCGTATGGATAGATCCGTTTTCCAGCCGCAGCTTAACGGTAAAGGAATCGGGATCGGAAACAAGAAAAGCTTTTCGGGCGATGGTGGTGTTAGGCTCATTGACAATGCGATTATCCGATACGAAAACACCTTCCATATAACCGCCGTCAATGGGAATGCTTTCCGCATAAAGAATAATTCCTTTGAAATCGGCGTTAAAAACTTTTTCTTTAATGCCGACGCTGGCATTTTGCTGGGCAATATCAAAAAGCAGGCGTTTCGTTGCAAAGTTGCTTTGCGGAACAAGAAAATGGCTGATGACAAGAGTAAAGAGAAAAGCAATCAATGAAGCAAGTGCAACCGGGTAATAAAGCTGAAGCAAACTGATTCCGGATGATCTCAATACGGTAATTTCATTGTCGGAAGAAAGTCTGCCCATACCGATCAATATGGATATCAGAAGCGCTATAGGTATTGTGAAAAGCAGGAAAGAAGGCAGGAGGAAAGCTATCAGCTTAAAGATAACAAGCATGCTGATCCCCTTGTTGACCATTAAATCCATGGTTTGAAGGATTCTTCCCATCAGTAAAACGAATGTAAGAACAAATAAAATTATTATAAATGGGAAGACGATCTCTTTAAATATATAACGGCTGATAATTTTACGCATATTGTATGTAGCTGCTTTTTTTTAAAAGTTAACACGTAATCGTTATATTTCTCAAGCAAAACATGATGCACCGGGGGAAATTACAGGAATTATCGTAGTGGATGATTTTACTTTATCTTTATATAATGTTTTGTTGACAGTTGACGGCATTTTGCCTATATTTCCTCAAATTTAATCAACATCAGGAAAGATATTGCCGATGAAAGTTGACACAATGCGCTGGATCGATTATTACGTTGGCGTTCCTCTTTGTGCTTTGGGCTCTATCTGGAATAAATTTCATCTAATTGCGGCAAAGCGAAGCAAAAAGCCGAACAAAAATATTCTTTTTATAGAATTATCGGAAATGGGCAGCGCCATTTTAGTTGATCCGGCGATGCGAAAATTGCAGAAGGAAATCAATGCCAATATCCATTTTGCCATTTTCAAAAAAAACAAGCCCAGCCTGGATTTGTTGAAAACTGTTCCCGAGGAAAACATTTTCACAATCCGGGAAAATAGTATGGCGGTATTTGTTACGGACACGCTGAAATTCTTCTTTTGGACAAGAAAAAGAAAACTGGACACGGTAATCGATCTGGAACTTTTTTCCCGGTTTACCGCGCTCCTTACCGGTTTCAGCGGAGCGAAGAATAAAATCGGATTCCACGCCTATTTCAATGAAGGGCTTTACCGGGGAAGTTTTTTGACTCATAAGGTGGCATATAACCCCCACATTCATATAGCCAAGAATTTTATTGCCCTGGTTAATGCCTTACTGGCAAAGGAAACGGAAATTCCCTATTCCAAGACATTAATTACCGATCAGGAAATTGAACTTGCCGGAGTTAAATTTCCCGAAGAAGGGAAAATGGCGGTTCGCAATATAGTGAGCAGTTGTTTT
>MVRV01000073.1 GCA_002068015.1 Smithella sp. PtaU1.Bin162 | reverse complement strand
TTGAAGCTGGGTCTCGCTTCACTTTGCATCGGCGGCGGCCAGGGAATGTCGCTTGTCTTGGAGAGAGCCTGATAAACTGATCTGGTCAACCCACTATATAAACAAAAAGGGCGGGATTGTCCCCGCCCTTTTTTTCATCTTTTCAGCCTTTAGTCCTAAGTCTAACCCCCTATCCTGTTATGCTCCGAATTTTTGCAGCTTTCCTGCATGCGCCAGCGCTACACCCAGCAAAAATTTCATGGGTATTCGGCCCAATCCGCCGGCCAGGCAGGCCCGTTCACCGAAGCTTGTAACCAAATCCGGAAGGCATGTCGGCGCCGCAAGCAAGGCTGGGACCGGATGCCAGCTGTGACCGGACAGGGAAGCCGGCGTGGAATGATCCCCGGTAACCACAAGAACATCCGGCTTTAAAGCACATATTTCCGGAATCAGTTTATCCACCTGTTCTATGACTTTGACCTTATCATCGAACTTACCGTCTTCGCCGCGAGAATCCGTGGCTTTAATATGGACATAGAAAAAATCGTATTCTTTATATTTCGCTTGCAGTGCGGCAATTTCATCTTCAATGGTTGACAATCCTTCCGCAACGGTCATACCAACCAGGCCGGCAATACCTTTGTACATCGGATAAGCCGCTATCGCCAGAGGATTAAGACCGAAGCGCTCCGGCATCCCGGGGAAGAGCCGATAGCCGGCGTAACCGCGCAGCAGCATGCAGTTGGCTTGCTGCTCTCCGGCCAGAGTTTTAATAATTTTGTCGGAAAGCTCGCCAACCGCCGCCGCCGTGAAATCGGCTTCGGGAACCAGTGCCCGCGCCCGGACAAGCGGTTTTCCGGTTTGCTGAGGATCGGTTTCCGTAATCTGCTCGGAAAACTTCCCGCCGCGCAAAACAACAAGGGCACGGTGCTCCTTCTCCGTACGGAAAAACACTTTTTCAACGCTCGGAAGTTTAATTGATTCCTGAAGTCTTTTGCAAAGTGTCTCATTCTTGTCTGTAGCGAGGCGTCCGGCACGCCGATCGGAAATCAACCCGTTTTTATCCAGTGTGGCAAAATTCGCCCGCATAAAAAAATCGCCGGGCTGCATCGGGAATCCGAGACCAGCGGCGGAAAGCAGGCCGCGGCCCACATTGTATTCCACGGGATCGTATCCGAAAAGAGCAAAATGAGCGGGACCACTGCCCGGAGTAATTCCCGGACCTACCGGATCAAGCAGGCCGCAAGTTCCGGAAGCGGCAAGACGATCCAGATTAGGCGTATAAGCCGTCTCCAGTTCCGTCAGTCCGCCTGGCTTTTTCGGCAATCCGCCCAAACCATCCATAACCAGGAGAACTATTTTTTTGTCGTTTTTTTGTATCAGTTGAGTAATTATGTTTTTCGGCATATGCAATCCTTAAATTACTAATATTCAATACGTTATGTCGTAATAAGAAGCAGGCAAATTGTCAAGCGGCAATTCGTGCCCCCGATAATTACATTTTCGCATCCGGAAAAAGCAAAGGATTACGGCCTTGACTCACATGTTAGTTTTTACTACACTTTCCCAAGTAAACAGGAGTTAATCAATGTTATGAAAAAAATATTTATTTTATTCCTGCTGTTTTTTTACAGCACTATAGCCGTCCAGGCTGCTCCCGCACCGGAAATTTTCGTCCAGACGGGCCATTCCAGCCCCGTCAAATTTGTGGCCATGAATCCCGGAGGCTCTCATTTGGTTACAACGGAAGATGGGCAGATTTCCAGATTTATGAAAATATGGGATATCGCCTCCAGCCGGGAAATAAAAACCGTCAAATTGGAAACAGAGCATGGAATGGCCAACAATATTCATTTTATCAGTGATGACAAATTCATCGTCATCTATCGTAAATCCGCGGAAATATACGATTTACACGGCCAGAAAATACAAACTCTGCCCCTGCCGAAAAGCATGCTCTTCGGAATGATGACAATAGATAAAGACAAACGGTATCTGTTCGACAAGACCTTTATGGGAACTAAAATATACGGCATGAAAGACGGCGCGGAAATATTCCTGCCGGAACTGCAAAGATTCAAGAGTTATGAAATATATCACCAGGCCGTAGCCGATCTGGGATATGGCTATTACGGAGTCTTTCACAAAGGTCAAACCTCCCGAGGCAATGTCGATTATGTAATTTACGACGAGAACCTGGATGTTCGCAAAAAAGGTTCTTTAAAAATTCCGGATGTTGCCTACGGCAGCGCTTTTCAGATATCACCGGATTTGCAATACTTAGCTTATCAAGCCGGGAACCGTAAGGACAAAATTCTGGTTTTTAATCTGGCAACCGTTGAGCTTACTATTTCCTATCAGACGAGAGCCCTGGCCAAACCGGAAAAAGAGGGGCTGGCCGGCGAAACTCTGTATTTCGGCTTTTTGCCGGACGGCAGGCTGCGTATCGAATATGACCGGCAGAAAAGCAACAGAACTATCAGCGCCCGATCGGAAATGGTTTTAGTGAGTTCCATTAAAAACGGAATTTATACGGAAAAGAAACTAATACTGGATGATGTGACAGGCCAAATAGCTTTCCAGTACCAGGTAAGCCCTTATTTATTTACGGACAAAAGTACGCTTTTCGCGGGTTTTGCAGGCGGTGATGTCAAAATGATCGACAGCAATACCGGAGCGGAAATTAAAAGCTTCGGCGTAAAACCGGTGGTTTTTTCCTTTTCCCATAATGTCGGCGATCTGCTTCTCAATTATCAGGATGAATATTCTTTTTCCGATAAAATTATCACCCAGCGTTTTAATCTTTGGGACCTGGGCGGAGCCGGTCTGAAAAAAGTAAATGTGACCGCCTCCACGGGTTTGTATTCCCAGCCCGAAAGGATTACCGCCCAATATACGGGCACCGCCTGGTATTCCACCGATCCGGAAAAACTCTACAGTTCAATCCCGCGTGAATTTTTGAAGGATAATTACAAACAGCATGAAAAATACGGCCGTATTCAGGGAATCATTTTCCTTACCAAAGACGAATTAAGATTTCATACCGATGCCCTGCAGCACAAGCTGGTACTGAAAGATAAAAAAACCGGAAAATTGCTGGCTGATCTTTACGCCTTTGCCGACGGCGAGTGGATCATCATGACGCCGGAAGGCTATTACAGCGCGTCCGCCAACGGCGACAAATACCTGAGCGTGCGGATCAACAATAATGTTTACGGCATTGAGAACTACCGCGAGGCGTTTTTCCGTCCCGATCTGGTAAAAATAGCCATCAAGGGCAATGCTCTGGAAGGTTATAAAAATCTGGCCCAGGTGGGCAATCCTCCTTCCGTACGGATAGAAAACATGCCGGATAAAGTGGCAACCGATTCCGTAAAAATAAATGTCGGCATAACAGACCAGGGCGGCGGCGTGGGCGAAATTAGACTTTTTCTGAACGATACTTCGGTGATGACTGACAATACCAGGGCCGTAAGCATCAAAGCCGTTGCCGGCAGAAACGAACTTGTCCGCAGTTATACGCTGAAGCTGCTTCCAGGTGAAAATGTAATCAAGGCTATTGCCTTCGATAAAGAAAACAACGTCCAGAGTAACCCCGCAGTTCATAAGATTACTGCTGTATACAAAGAAAAGAGAAAGCCAGCGCTTTATGCCCTGGTCATCGGCATCAATGAATATAAAAATCCCAAATTGACACTGAAATATGCGGTAGCGGATGCAAATCTTTTTTCATCGACTCTGCGGGAAACGGCAGGAGGACTTTTTGACAAAGTGGAAATTACCAGTTTGATTCTCCGGGAGAAATCGACAAAAAGTAATATTTTAAAAGAATTGAATAAATATAAAGAACTCGATCCGGCTGATGTTTTTGCCTTCTATGTTGCCAGCCACGGTACGGTAGATGAAGGAGAATATTTTCTGATCACTTCCAACGTAGGGGCGCTCAGCACCGACAAACTCAAGACAGATGCCGTCACTCAGAAGGAACTGCGCGAAGCAATCGCCAACATACCCGCCGCCAAGAAGCTGATCGTTATCGATACCTGCAATGCGGGAAAGTTGGGCGAACAATTGCAGATGGCGATGCTGACCAGAGGCATGAGTGAAGATACCGCCATGAAAATTTTAAGCAGGGCTGTCGGTTCGACTATAATATCGGCTTCCTCTTCTCTGCAGGAAGCGCTGGAAGGATATAAGAATCACGGCCTGTTTACTTATGTTCTTACCGAAGGCATGCGGGGTAAGGCGGATCCCGGCCGCACCGGTTATATTAAAACTTCCGCTCTGGCCGCCTATGTCGAAGAAACCGTACCGGAACTGGCGGAAAACGTTTTCAAAAAGGCGCAGTATCCGACGAAGGCCGTAAACGGCAATGATTTTCCCATCGGCAGGATAAAATAAGACAAAAAAACGGCGAGGGAAAACATCCTCGCCGTTTTAAAAGTTTTTATCTCAGGCCCAGAAGTTTCCGGGCGATAACAACTCTTTGAATCTCGTTTGTCCCTTCATAAATCTGGCAGATTTTGGCATCACGCATGTGACGTTCCGCCGGATATTCCTTAATATACCCGTATCCGCCGAAAATCTGCACGCCTTCAATCGCGGCACGCATCGCTACATCAGAGGCGTAGTATTTACACATCGCCGACTCTTTTTCATGATCCAGCTTGTGGTCTTCCATCCAGGCGGCACGCAGCAAAAGTAATTCCGCAGCATCCAGTTCGGTGGCCATTTCGGCCAGTTTAAACTGTATGGCCTGAAAAGTATTAATGGGCTTGCCGAATTGTACTCTCTCCTTGGAATAATTAATGGCATCTTCCATTGCCGCACGGCCTATACCGCAAGCCTGTGCTCCAATCCCGATACGGCCGGCGTTAAGCCCTTCCATCATCTGCTTAAAACCCTGGCCGGGTTTACCCAACAGATTCGCCGCCGGAACTTCGGCATCTTCAAACACCAGCTCCGCCGTACCGGAGGCAAGAATTCCCATTTTTTCCTCAACCTTGCCGACTTTGAAACCATTGGTGTTTTTCAAATCCACAATCAGATTGATAACACCTTTATATCCGGCGGCCGGATCGGTTGTCGCCGCGAGCACGCAATAATTGGCAACATTGCCGTTGGTTATAAAAGTTTTCGTACCGTTGACAATATATTTATCGCCTTTCAGTTCCGCCCGGCATTTCAGCGATGCGGCGTCGGAGCCGGCACTGGCTTCAGTTAAAGCGTAACATCCTTCCACCTGCCCGCTCGCCACCGGAGTCAGAAATTTATGTTTCTGTTCTTCCGTTCCATAAGTCTTAACCGGGAAGCCATAAAGAGAATTATTTACCGAAACAATAACTCCGCAACTGGCACAGGCTTTGGAAATCTCGATCATGGCCATGACATAAGCCACATTATCCATCCCTGCTCCGCCGTATTCCTCGGCAACAGCCACTCCCATAATGCCCATCTCGCCCAACTTGCGGCAAATTTCCTCCGGATGACGGTGCGTTTTATCGAGCTCTGCCGCAATTGGTTTGATTTCCGTTTCGGCGAACTTCTTCACCATATCCCTGACCATCTGTTGTTCTTCCGTCGGTGCAAAATTCATAGTTCGCTCCTCTCTTTTATTTTTATTTATTCATCTGTACAATTATTTATCTGCCGGTAAAATTGGGTTTTCTCTTTTCCAGAAAAGCCTTCATTCCCTCTTTCTGGTCAGCGGTGCTGAAGCACTGGGCACAGCACTCCACTTCCAGTTTATTGGCGTTATCAAGCGCCAGATCATAGCCGTAATTGATACTGTATTTGGCCATCTTCATTGTAAAAGGAGGCATGGAAGCCAGCTTCTTGGCAAATTTTTTCGCTTCCACCATCAAATCGGCTGCCGGAACAACCCTGTTGACCAGGCCGATTTCATAAGCACGTTTGGCATCAATTTGTCCGCCGCCCAGAATAATTTCCTTGGCAATACCCATTCCGACAAGCCGCGGCAGTCTCTGCGTTCCGCCCCATCCGGGAATAAGACCAATTAAAATCTCCGGCTGACCGAACACGGCTTTTTCCGAGGCAATCCTTATATCGCAGGCCATGGATATTTCCGTACCGCCGCCCAGGGCAAAACCATTAATTGCGGCGATGGAAGCCTTGGGCATTTCTTCAACAAGACGTAAAGTCTGGTGACCCATTTCCATAAAAGCAAGAGCATCCTGCGCGCAAAGATTCTGCATATGGGAAATATCAGCACCGGCGACAAATGCTTTATCTCCAGAGCCGGTTAAAATTAAAACTTTGATATTATCGTCTTTTTTGCAAATAGTAGCGGCATCCAGAAATTCTGATAATATTTCAGGATTCATTGCATTTAAAGCCTTGGGACGGTTGAAAGTAATCGTGGCGATTCCTTCTTCTACGCTGAAAAGAATGTTTTTATACTCCATCTTGTTTCTCTCCTTTAATTCTATAAATTTGCTCTGCGGCATAAGCCGCAGAGCGTTAAATTTTTCTTCACTTTATAATTTCAGGTCAGCCTTTTTGAGCCTTCTTTCTTTTTTCCATTTCCTCCTCCCGCAATTGCTTGCGCAATACCTTACCGACATTGGTTTTCGGCAGTTCTTTGCGGAACTCAATTTCCGTGGGCAATTTATAAACGGCAAGATTTGCTTTGGCAAATTCCAGCAATTCCTGTTCAGTTGCCGACTCTCCCTCTTTCAGGACGATAAAGACCTTGGCGCTCTCTCCGCGTTTCGCGTCGGGAATTCCGATGGCACAGGCTTCCTGAACTTTGGGGTGCATGTAAAAGACTTCATCAATATCCCGCGGATAAACGTTATAACCGCCGCTGATGATCATGTCTTTTTTGCGATCCACAATATAGAAATAACCGTCTTCATCCATTTTCCCGATATCACCCGTATAACACCAGCCGTCACGCAGAGTATTTGCGGTTTCCGCAGGCTTTCCTTTATAGCCCTTCATTACCTGCGGCCCCTGAATAATCAACTCTCCGGGTTCACCTACCGGCATATCCTGAATCCCTTTTTCCAGATCAACAATCCGGCACAGTGTATCGGAAATGGGAAGACCAATAGAACCTACTTTTCTCGCACCGCCGGCAAAAGGATTAACATGGGTGACCGGTGTTGTTTCCGTCATGCCGAATCCCTCAACAATGACCGCTCCGGTCATTTTTTCAAAATCATGAATAACCTCCACCGGTAACGGGGCGCTGCCGGAAAAAGCACCTTTTATACAACTCATATCGGTCTTTTTCAAATCCGGATGATTGAGCATCCCGATATACATCGTGGGCACCAAGGGTGCAAACGTAGGCTTGAATTTTCTTATTGTTTCCAAGAGCGGCTCCGGCTGCGGCCGGGGCACAAGAATCTGCGACCAGCCCATGAATACCGAATAGTTCATGGAAGTCGACATGCCGAATACATGGAAATAGGGCAAAGCGCCCAGCATTCTTTCCGTACCTTTTTCGAAAGTGGGAAACCAGGCGCGAATCTGCTGAACCTGTTTGCTCAAATTGGCATGAGTCAATTCCACCCCCTTGGAAACTCCCGTTGTACCTCCGGTATACTGATACATGGCAACGTCACTGAAAGAATTTTTAACTTTGGGTGGATTGGGTTCATATTTGGCGATGCATTCCTTCCAGCGGAAAACATCCGGCGCGGTCTTGACATCCGCCGCCAGTTTTTTCTTTTTGGCCACAAGCGGGAAAAGCAGACTTTTGGGAAAAGGTAAATAGTCACCGATGGAAGTGATAACTATTTGTTTTATTTTGGTGCTGGAACGCAAATCGATCATCCGGTTTCCGAGCAGGTCAAGGGTTACAAGCACCTTGGCACCGGCATCATTAAATTGATATTCCAGCTCACGGTCGGAATAAAGGGGATTATTCATCACTGTGATGGCGCCGATTTTTAAAACTGCAAAATAAGCCACCACACAGGGGATCATATTAGGCAGTAAAATAGCGACCGCATCGCCTTTTTTCACCCCGAAGGCGGCAAGACACGTCGCAAACCGATCTACCATATCCTTGAATTGTGCATAAGTAACTTCGTATCCCTGAAAAATTAAAGCGGTTTTCTCCGGAAATTTTGCCGATACGCGATCAAGAATGTCCGGCATGCAGATTTCTTCATAGTCAATATGCTCCGGCACACCTTTCTCATAAGATTTGAGCCACGGTTTTTTCTGGTAAATATTTTCACCTGCCATAATTGCACCCTCCCTTTTCTCCGATTAAAGGATTTGGAATACAGCCCTTATGCGGCCAACTCTACATCTGCGCTACAACCTCCACCAGTTAATGATCTTAAACCAAATTTATTCATATTGCTACAAAAAAAGCCCTTTCTTTAAAGATCGGGCTTTTTTATCGTGCGATTAATTATTCTTCCTAATAATTTCAGGTTGTGCAGACATCAACCTGAGGTTTGGTTTCTTCGATACCCATGGCCTTTAAAACAATTTCCGCAACATCGAGAGAAACCATTTTTTCCGTCATTTGCCGATCCTTGATACCGTCGGAAATCATCGTCAGGCAGAAAGGACAGGCAACGGCAACGGTATCGGCTTTAACCGCAATGGCCTGATCCGTGCGCATATCATTAATTCTTTCGCCCTGATCCTCTTCCATCCACATCCTGGCACCACCTGCTCCGCAGCAGAAGCTTTTATCCAGATTGCGTTCCATCTCCACAAACTTGAGCCCGGGAATTGCCGAAAGAATTTTACGCGGCTCGCTGTAAATTTCGTTATAGCGCCCAAGGAAACAGGAATCATGATAAGTAAATTGACCTTCTAAAGATTTGGGCAGAGTTATTTTCCCCTTGGCAATTAAATCGGCAATAATTTCCGTATGATGGAAAACTTCATACTTACCATCAAAATTAGGATAATCTTTTTTCAGAGCGTTGTAACCATGCGGACAGGTTGTAATAATTTTCTTCACGCCGTACCCGTTCATAACGGCGACATTGGCCTGAGCCAATGCCTGAAAAAGATATTCATTGCCGCCGCGCATTGCGGAATCACCGCAGCAGCCTTCTTCATTGCCTAAAATACCGAAGCTCACGCCTGCCGCCTGCAGAATCTTGGCAAAAGCAACGGAAACTTTCTTACCACGGTCATCAAAAGAACCGGAACAGCCGACATAGAAGAGATATTCCACATTGGGATCTTCCGCCAGAGTCTTAATCCCCAGATCCTTTGCCCAATCTCCCCGCAGATGGGCGCCAATCCCCCAGGGATTGGAATTATTTTCCATATTCCGGTAAGTAAGCTGCAGTTCCGGAGCAAAATCCGCCTCGGTCAAAACCTTGTACTGCCGCATATTGACGATTTTGGGAACATGTTCGATGGAGGCTGAGCAATGTTCCATACAGTACATACAGTTGGTGCAGGCCCACAATTCATGTAAATCAATTACCTTACCGGGAAGTTCAGCGGCTGCAGCCTCCTGAGAGGCGGCGGCTTCGGCTGATTGCGCATCAGTCGCTCCGGCCTTGGCTCTTGCTTCAGCCAGGGCTTTCGCCTTCACCGCCGCGGGAACACGCGCAAGCCAATGGGTTTTAATATCCTGAATAACTTTTTTGGGAGAAAGAGGTTTACCGGAAAGATATGCCGGACAACCTTCCTGACACCGGCCGCAGCGTGTGCAGGATTCGGAATCAAATATCTGCTTCCAGGTAAAATCTTCGAGATTACCGGCGCCAAACGAAACCGCCGTCTCAAAATCGCGAATCGGCTCCAGTGAACCGGCGGGTTTCAGCGACATCATGAAATGATTGGCCGGAGTAGTAATCATATGCAGCAGCCGGGAATACGGGATATAAGCAATAAAAGCCAGTGCCAGTATTGCATGCAACCACCAACTCAGCTTATGCAGCATTTTGGCCGTAGCGTAATCAAGCCCGGCAAAACCGCGGGAAATCCACCAGCCGACAAACGACCAGACTTCCCAGGAAGGATTGGTGACATAAATACGCAGCGCTTCTATGATAAATCCGGTGACAATGATGGCCCCGATCAAGAGAAGAACTATGGCATCATCAGCTGTATTGTCCGGTGTTCCTTTGTATCCGAGGCGATCAGGTTTAGTGACATAACGGCGGAAAAGCGCCATAATTATGCCGATCAGAACAAAAAGGCCGAAAACTTCCATCAGGAAGGAAAAGCCGAGATAAAAGTCACCGCGCAAAAAAGACCAGTTGAACAAAGGCTCGGTTATATGGAATTCACCGGCATCAAAAGCGGCTCCGAAAATCAACACAAAAAAACCGAAAAAGATTAAGCCGTGCATGATTCCCGGATAAGGATCTTTCCAGGTTTTGACCTGTAAAAACCCGTTTAAGAAAAGAGCTTTAATTCTTTCGCCGACATTGTCCCAGCGGATTTCCGGCTTGCCCAGAGCACGCCACATTTGCCAGCGCTGGTAGACGCCATAGATAAAAACGGCCATGGCCAGGGCGGTGAGCAAAAAAAGTACGGGTTCAAAGGACTGAGCGTTCCAGAAAACTTCACGCCCTTCATTGCCTACTGCTAATGGTTTTGCGTGTTCCATTAAATCTCCCAGAATAAGTATTAGGATAAAAAGCTGAAGATGAAATGACCAAGGAATGAAGACTGAAGGACGGCCGGATTTTCTCCTTCCGCCTTCAGCCTTTAGTCTTCAGCCTGAGTTGTATTGTTTACGCCAGCAGCTTCTTGCAGGCGCTGTTTAATTCGGGAACCACCTTGAAAAGGTCATCCACAACACCGTAATCGGCCTTTGCAAAGATCGGGGCTTCCGCATCCTTGTTGATGGCAACGATATATTTAGAGGAACTCATACCGGCCAGATGTTGAATTGCTCCCGAAATGCCGCAGGCAATGTACAGGTTGGGAGAAACAACCTTACCGGTTTGCCCCACCTGGTCTTTTTGCGGACGCCAGCCGGCATCAACAGCGGCCCGCGATGCACCGACACAACCGTGCAGAGTATCGGCCAACTCCTCCAGAATCGCATAGCCTTCCGGACCTTTCATACCGCGGCCGCCGGAAACAATAACATTGGCCTCGGTTAAATCCACTTTGCCGCTTGTATCTTTCTGTACTTCCAGAACCTTACTCTTGAGTTGCGCCGCATCAACAGCAGGATCAAATTTGACAACCTGTGCCGCCTTGGCATTTTCCGCTACGGGAAATACATTCGGGCGCAGAGAAGCAATCTGGGGGTTAGAACCGGTGACTATCTCACCAAAACATTTACCTGCATACATCGGACGCACCGCAAGCAGTTTGCCGTCGGCAATTTTCACATCCGTGCAATCCGTGGCCAGCCCCGTGGCCAGTTTTCCGGCCAGACGCGCGGCAAGGTCTTTACCCTGAACCGAAGCACCCAAAAGCAGAATCGCCGGATCGTTTTCCTTGACGATTTTTGCCACAGCTGCGGCATGGGCTTCCGTAACATAAGGCTCCAAAGCCGGGCTGTCTCCAACATATACTTTATCCACACCGTATTTTCCCAACTGTGCGGCTAAACTTTCTATTCCTGAACCAAGCAATATGGCGCTGACTTCATCTCCCGTCTGATCGGCCAGTTTGCGTGCCGTCGAAGCGAGCTCAAAGCTGATCTTACGCAATGCGCCATCTCTTTGTTCTGCGACTATCCATACTCCTTTTGCCATATTTAAATCCTCCGCTTGTATAAAGAGTTATATACCTTTCCAATTTCACAGGTAACTATACCTGACAAAGTCAGGAATTATACTAGATGACTTTTGCTTCTTCCCTCAACAGCCGTGCCACCTCCACTGCTTTCTGTGCCGGGTCGTCGCCGCAAATTATCTTCCCGGCTGCTCTGGCGGGAGGAGGAATGGTTTTGACAACCTTGGCCTTTGCTTCAACGGCAATTCCCAATGCCGCTGCATTTTTCACATCAACCGGCTTTTTCTTTGCTTTCATAATACCGGGAAGCGATGCATAGCGGGGTTCATTGAGTCCCTTCTGCGCGGTAACCACGCAGGGAAGAGCGGTTTCTATTAAAAGCTGGGCACCTTCAATCGGTTTGATTGCTTTTATTGTTGAGCCGGCATATTCTACCTTGGTGATAATGGTTAACTGCGGAATATCAAGCATCTCGGCAAGAATAGCGCCTACTTGCCCGGAATCATCGTCAATGGCGCGCTGCCCGCAGAATATAATGTCATAAGGCATACCTTTAATCACTGCCGCCAGAGCTGCAGCAGTAACATAGGCATCGGCCTTATCGAGGACGGGATCGCAGACATGAACACCTTTATCGGCACCCATGGCCAGAGCGGTACGAATTGTCTCCATTGCCCGGGCGGGACCTACTGATATAATCGTCACATCGCCGCCGTTTTTTTCCTTGAGTCGCAATGCTTCTTCCACACCGAACTCATCATAAGGATTCATAACCCATTTGATCTGGCCTTCTTCAATACCCGATCCATCGGCCTTTACCTTGATCTGAGCTTCAGTATCCGGAACCTGTTTTACACATGCAATAATGTTCACAGTTTCAACCTCCTTATTCTTTTTACACTCGAGCTTCGCATTTTTTGGCCCGGTGTTTTTTTACAACAGGTATTGTCGAATTTTATTTCCTATTGCCGGTTAATTAAAAAGCCCGATCTTCCTCTGACGGAAGGATCGGGCTTTAATATTAATTATTGTCTGTTCTTAACGATATCATCTACCACCGAGGGATCGGCCAGCGTGCTGGTATCACCCAACTCGTTCAGCTGGTTGGCGGCTACTTTCTTCAAAATTCTTCTCATGATCTTGCCGCTGCGGGTCTTGGGAAGACCATCCGCCCACTGAATCTTATCAGGTGTGGCAATTGGTCCGATCAGTGTACGAACATGGGCGACAAGTTCCTTTTTCAATGCGTCGGATTTTTCCACTCCGGTTTTCAAAGTAACATACGCATAAATTCCCTGGCCCTTAATGTCATGCGGCATACCGACAACCGCCGCTTCCGCTACCGACTTATGGGCAACCAGGGCGCTTTCCACCTCGGCTGTGCCCATGCGGTGACCGGAAACATTGATAACATCATCAATACGGCCGGTAATTTGATAATAGCCGTCTTTGTCACGGCGGCAACCATCGCCGGTCACATAATAACCGGGGAACTGTTCAAAGTAAGTTTCCTGGAATCTCTTGGGATCTCCGTAGACACCCCTCATGATTCCGGGCCACGGTCTCTTGATGCACAGAGCGCCGCTCGCTTCCGTTTCCGTAAATTCTTTACCTTCATCGTCAACCAAAACAGGCTCAACACCGAAGAAAGGCACCGTGGCCATACCGGGTTTGATATCGATTGCACCGGGCAGCGGGGTAATCAGAATTCCGCCGGTTTCGGTCTGCCACCAGGTATCCACGATGGGGCATTCGCCGCGGCCGATTACATTATAATACCAGTTCCAGGCTTCGGGATTGATCGGTTCGCCGACGGTTCCCAAAATGCGCAGAGTGGAGATGTCGCATTTCTTCACGAAGTCATCGCCTTCCTTGGCAATAGCGCGAATGGCGGTCGGAGCGGTATAGAAAAGGGTGACCTTGTATTTTTCGACGGTCTGCCAGAAGCGGCTGTACGTCGGATAGTTGGGAACGCCTTCGAACATTACGGATGTTGCACCGTTGCACAGAGGCCCGTAAACAATGTAGCTGTGACCGGTGACCCAGCCGATATCGGCAGTGCACCAGTAAATATCTTCTTCATGATAGTCAAAAATAATTTTATGAGTGTAGGAGGCGTAAACCAGGTAACCGCCTGTGGTGTGCATAACACCTTTGGGTTGTCCGGTGGAACCGGAAGTATAAAGGATGAAGAGAGGATCTTCGGCATCCATCCATTCGGGTTCGCACTTGGCGTCAACTTTCGCCATTTCATCATTCCACCATTTGTCGCGGCCGGCAGTCCAGTTACATTTGATTTTATCGCCGACTCTGTTCACAACTATGACTGTTTTCACAGACGGGCATTGTGTCAATGCTTCATCCGCGGTAGCTTTCTGGGGAACGGCCTTATTACCGCGGAAAGTTCCATCGCAGACCACCAGCAACTTCGCTCCGGAATTGACAATTCTATCCCGCAGAGCATCAGCACTGAAGCCGCCGAAGACTATTCCGTGAATGGCGCCGATGCGCGAGCAGGCGAGCATGGAAATAGCCAGTTCCGGCACCATCGGCATATAAAGACAAACACGGTCGCCTTTCTTAATACCGTTGGCTTTGAGGACATTGGCGAATTTACAAACTTCCTCATGCAGCATTTTGTAAGTAATGGCCTTCTCTTCACCGGGTTCATTGCCTTCCCACTGAATTGCCACCTTGTTTCCTCTGGTTTTCAGATGTCTGTCCAGACAATTGTAAGATACGTTGAGTTTGCCGCCTTCAAAAAATTTAACATAGATGGGACCTTTTTTAATGTTGAAATTATAGTCCTGAACCTTATCCCATTTTTTGAACCATTCCACCTGCTGGCCGGCCACTTCCGCCCAGAAGTTATCGGAATCCTCGATCGATTTTTTCCACAGCTTATCATAAGCTGCTCTGCCGCTGACAAAGGCCGTCTTTTTTATTTTTTCCGGTACCGGATAGACTTCCTTCAATTGAACTTTACTATCGGCCATGTTACCTTTACCTCCCTTATTTAATTTTATGACTGGAAACGTTGGTAAAACGTTTTTTATATCTTTAAATTATTTATGAGTTATCCTAAAAAGATTTTATTGAGCTTATGAACAGAAGTCACTAATTGACCACTAGTCATATTATCTTACGTTTTGAACTACCTTAATATCTCCCTGATGTCAAGAAATATTTAAGAAAGAGGGCTGGCCTAATCTTCTTAATATAATTGAATTTTTCAAAAATAAATCCCTGGAGTTTTTCCTCTGCGTATTTCCCGGCGTCGACCGGATTTTTTTATTAAGGAGACATCGGAAAAAAAATAAATAACAAATACTGCCGTCATTTACATCAAAAGTGTGTTGCCGTTGACACACAAAACAACCTGCAGCTGTGTTTTTTCCACCAGGCGGAAAGCTTTCGGACAAAAAACATCCGGGATTATTTTTCTGAATCTTTTCTTTCAGGGAACAAAAATATTTTTTTCATTATTTTTATTAACAACTGAAATATCAATAGCTTATTATTCGTTACCTGCTTTTATATTGATACTCTAAGGACGATTCGGGAGCAAAAAAAACTCTTTTAATCATAGGCTTTCTCTACAGATAATAATCCGGTATGAAAATTGCTGTTGCCTTATTACAAATTTGACAAGAAAGATACCGGAGCATAAAAATCTTGACAAGCTTTTCGATCTGGTGTTAGTTTTCGAGTATATTGCCTTATTTTTCGAGCTTATGGAAGAAGGAAATAAGTTTGGAGAGTGAGGCTTGATAATGTGAGGTGGCCGCTAAGAAATGCCCGTTTTTTAACGGCTGTAAATTCAACCAATTTTTTTCTAGGAGGAAAAAATGAAGAGATTTTGGTTAGTTTTGTTGTCACTGGGGCTCGTCATGGCCTTCAGTGCATCGGCCTTCGCGGTCGATGTGAAGTTCAGCGGCCAAATGTATGTCGCTGGTATGCATTTTAATAGAACTACTCTGGACGATGTGGGCGACGGCACAACCACATCATTCTATGCGCAGAGACTGCGTATGTTCACGGATTTCGTTGTCGCTCCGGGCGTCACCCTGAAGACCCGTTACGACATCATGGAAAGAGTTTGGGGCGCCACGAGAACAGCTCCCGGCACCACTTTAGGGACCCTTTCAATGGGAACCCAGGCTGAAAACGAAAACATCGCTTTCGACCGCGCTTACATCCAGTATGATTCCCCCTACGGTTCATTCCAGGTAGGAGCACGCTCCGCCGGAACATGGGGAACAACCTTCGGCGATTCTGAAGGCCCGGCCTGGAGAATTTTCTATTCTTCTCCGGCATTCGCGGGCGGCTTTGGCATTCTGGCCGTCATTCAAAAAGCAACCGAGAACAGCTACAATGCATACAACCTTACGGCAACACAGGCGGATAAAGACTATGACGTCTACATCGCCGCTCTTACCTATACCGCGAAAAGCTGGAACACCGGTTTGCTCTATGTTTACTATCTGAACGCCACAACCAGAACCAACACGGCAACCGACTACAAGCGTAAATATCATTTACTGCAGCCCTACGTCAAAGCCAATATCGGCCCCGTTGCACTACAGGCGGAAATCGGCTATGTCTTCGGGAAATATGCGGAATATGATAACGCCGGCAACACCGACATCAAAGCCGACTCTCTGGCCGGTATGATTGATGCCTTGGCGACCTTCGGTCCGGTTTATGTAGGCGCTACGTTTGCCTATGCCCAGGGCGATAAAGATGCCACCGACGACAAACAGCAGAACATTCTGACCGGCGGTGCGGACTGGAGCCCGACCCTGATTATGTACAATCAGGACCGCGCTACCTGGTTCGGCAACGTAACTTCTTCGTATGCAACAGCTCCCTTCGGCAGTGCCATGACCAACGCCTATTTCTATCAGGTGCGCGCTGGTGTAAAACCGGTTGAAAAACTGGATGTAATGGCGTCCGTATCCTTCGCTCAGGCGGATGTTACCCCGACTAACTATGTCTCCAAAGACTATGGTTATGAAATTGACGTAACCGGTACCTACAAGATCACCAACAACCTTTCTTACATGCTGGGCTTTGGTTATCTGATCGCCGGCGATTATTTCAAGGGAACATCGAGCGCCAACAAGATTAAAAACGACTATTTAGTCATCAACAAACTGTGCCTTACCTTCTAAGATCACAGTCGGTTAGATTTTAATCTTCTATCCCCGGAAGGGCAATCCTTCCGGGGATTTTTTTGACTTTAGAAGTGAACGGAAAGGCTGAAGACTGAGGGCGGAAGGCTAAAGGACGAAGGGAGTGCCGATTAAAGGCAACTTTGGCCGCAGCAGCAAGAAAACTCTTTTCTTTTACAAACAAATCTATTGAAAACACACTTTTCTTCGGTTAAATGAATATCCTGGATGTTGACGTCAGAATGGAGATTTATTTATGCCGATATATGAATTCCGATGTAAAAAATGCCGCCATGAATTTGATTGTCTGTTAAAAATTGACGAAAGTTACGCGAAACTCGCCTGCCCGCGCTGCGGGCAGTGTTCTCCCAGAAAACTGGTTTCTTCTTTCCGCACAAATTCCTGGTCGACGTTTTTGGATAAAATGGAAAAAAAGGTCAGCCCGCAGAAGTTTAAGTAGGC
>MVRV01000072.1 GCA_002068015.1 Smithella sp. PtaU1.Bin162 | reverse complement strand
TCAGCGATCCGCCGAATTCTCCTACAGCCGTTCTTGCCCCGCTTACTATTACTGCTTCTTTCATAATCTATCTCCCGACTTTATTATTATATAATCCGGTAATGGGCGAAATAAACGTTTGTTCCGAATTAAAGAGCAAGAAAAGATTTGCCCAGACTTCTCTTTTTCTTCTTTTTATCCTTTTTCAGGTTGTCATCCGGTTTATCGGAGAGAACATCTTGTTCCTGCGTTTCCGTAAGCAGGGAATAGTGTTCCATATCTATAAACCAGCCGCCTATTTTATGTGTTTTCTTTTTAACTATTTTATCTGTATCTTTAACCACGGCTTTTCTCTTTGAATCAGTGTCCGTATCCAGTCATCTCATCTTGAGGAAGAATTGCCGGGATTATGACGCCTGCCACAAGCATTAAAGTTTGCGGAATATTTTACTGCAACTGCCTGTGTTTATTTTCCGCAATTTTTCTGTTTGGTGATATTTTAATGTAAATGTTTTTTTTAACAATCGGATGAAGGCTACTTTATTGCCGGAAAATGACTGAAATATTCTTAGGAATATTACCGGCGGCAACATCAGTGTTTGTCTGATGGTTTCGTTTTATCAGGACGGGACGTTAGAGCAAACTTTCAACACAGAAGATTGTTTTGCAGGGCGTAGCGGGCGATTTCCGAATTATTTTTCAGATACATTTTCCCCAGAATATGGCTACGGTAAGTACTGATCGTTTTTACACTGAGACACAATTCGTCGGCAATTTCCGTAACCGTCTTGCCGGCAGCTATCATAAGCATAACCTGATATTCACGATCGGAAAGCGTCTCGTGCAAAGGTTTTTTCAAATCCACATCGATGTAGGAGGCCAGTTTTTCCGCCAGAACGGCTGTTATATAGCGGCTGCCACCTGAAATCTTGCGAACGGCGGCAACAAGTTCATTGGGGGCGCTGGATTTGGTCAGATACCCGGCAGCTCCCGCCCTAAGTGCGCGAATAGCATACTGTTCTTCCGGATAAATACTTAAAATCAAAACAGGAATTTTCGGTTTTTCCTTTTTTAAATCTTTCAGAATTTCGAGTCCGCTCCGGCCGGGCATGGAAATATCAAGGAGAATCACATCATAATTATTCTTTTTGATCAGGTTAAGAACTTCCTGCCCGTTGCCGGCTTCATCAGCCACAACCATGTCCGGAGTATCCGCCAGTATTTGTTTGATGCCTGCCCGGACAATCGGATGATCATCGGCAATCAGAATTTTTACTTTTTTCATGGCGTTTCATCCTTTCCGGGAAGAGGAATGCTGACACTGACGGTCGTTCCCTTTCCTTCTCTTCCTTTAATTTTTACCTCACCACCCCAATGATAAGCACGTTCCCGAATACCGATCAATCCAAAAGCGGCTGATTTCGCCTGTTCATCTGCCGTAACACCTTTTCCGTTATCTTTGACTTTCAGGATAATACGCTCCCGGCTTGCCTTCAAACTGACTGCTACGGCTGATGCACCGGCATGGCGGGCAATATTGGTCAGCGTTTCCTGAAAGATGCGGTACACTGCGGTAGCCAGGTTCGGAACAATATTCAATTTCCCCGCCTCCACCGACAATTTACAGGGAATACCCGTATGTTTATGAAAATTATTCGCCTGCCACTCGATGGCTTCCGCCAGCCCCAGATGATCAAGTAAATCCGGACGCAGTGCCATGGAAATACGTTTTAAGGAATCCAGAATCGTTTCCACAAGCTTGATCATTTCTGCAATCTTTTCCTGGAGAAACGGCTGGCCGGCGGGCATTTTTTTGCCGATCAGGACCAGATCCATATTGAGAACAGTCAAAAGCTGCCCCAGTTCATCGTGGAGCTCACGGGCAATGCTTGTTCTCTCCTCTTCGCGGGCTGATTCCAGATGAGCTGAGTGACTGCGGATCTGTTCATGGAATAAAGCGAGCTTCTGCTCTGCTTTCTTCCGTTCCGTAATATCTTCGTAAGTAACAACAATGCCGCGATCTTTGAGCCCCGATCCGATCCGGGAACAACTGACCAGACAGATAACATCCCGGCCGTTCTTGTGCCGGTAGGTCAGTTCGGTGCGGAAAACTCGTTGCGCTTCCAGAATGGCATATAAATTTTTTACCGCCCCGTGGTCATATTCCTCGTCGGAACGGAAAAGAATGCGCGTCGTCTGTCCGATCAGTTCCTCCGGTTTCCACCCGAATACGGTATAGAGACCTTCATTGGCAAAAATTATCCGGCGGTTTTTAAGACCAATTACGGCATGGGGAATAGAATCAAGAATAGTCGCCTCCAGAGCTTCCAATTCCGCAAATTTTTGCCGGGCGATAATTTTATCGGTAACGTCAACGGAGCTTCCCAGCACCGTTTTTCTACCCTGAAAATTTATTATATTGACGGTTTCGCTGGCCCAACGGATTTCGCCGCCCCTGGTAAGGAATCGGAACTCATAAGGCTCGGTGCTTTTCCCCTGCAGCATTGCCGAGACACTTTCATGCACACGACCCTGATCATCCGGATGAATAATCTGCGCAACCTTCATCTTCAAAAGTTCTTCTTCAGTGTAACCAAGAATATTGATCATGTACGAATTGACGGATAAAAACCTGCCATCCCGGATCAAATAAACTCCTATTTGAGGATTTCTTTTCAGGCTTTGGAATAAATCATTTTCCAAATTGGATTGTTCTTCCCGGCCTTTTTTGGTGATGGTCTGTTTCCGCAATCGCCGCGGTTCACCGGCCAGTTTTGTTTTTGTTTGATCGGCATCGCGCATATTTTTTACCTGACAAACACAAATAATAAACCAGCGCCTTCCTGGTAACTTTTTCCCGAATAATATTTCAGATTAAAGAACATGAATTAATAAATTCGACAAGCTGTTTTTCCTGTATACCTGAACCTGCTTTCCCGTCGAGTCTTTTCGCCACAACTACGTTTTCAAAAAAAAGTACGGTGGGAAAAACTTGAACAGAATATTTACCGCCGATACTTTCTTCATCATCCCGCACCAGCAAAAATCTTCCCTCTCTTGATTCCGCCTGCTTTTTAAAAACAGGCAAAAAACGGGAGCAAAAAGGACACCATGATGCATAAAAAAGAGCAATGACTTTATTATTTTCTTTAAGGGCGGAGACAAGCTCCTGTTCACTATTTACTTGAGCACAACTATTGTTTTCTTTCATCATATTTTTTCCTTCCGGTCTGCCTATAGTAAACAGGCTTCCTGACTCAGAGGCTATAGGGTAATTACAAGAAAATTGCTATGAATAATTATTAGTTGCCGATCGAAACAAACGCAGGTCTAATTGATTGCTATATATGCTTAATACCAGTAGAATAGCAACCATATATAGGAGAAATTATGATTAAAAACAGCTCAGCTTCCGCGCTTACCTGGTTATCGGCAATTCTGCTCTTTGTAGGATTGCTGATGATGTCGCCATCCGGCTCCCTTGCCGTCTTTGTTCTGGCTGCGCTTTTTGCCGTAACACCGGCCGTCTTCGGTAGAAACAAGATCCGCATTCTTGCCGTTATTCTACTTTTGGCCTCTATTCTTCTTGCCGTAAGCCAGTATCCTGAATACCAGAACGAACGTGAAAGAATTTCGAAGCGCACTAAAATCAGCCACTGCGATTTTTCAACAAACATTTATATGTCTTCTCAAAAAAACACAGACCTACGACAGGAGGGAAAATGTCCAATTTAATGTTTATTTTAAGGAAATTGTTCGGTTATTTCCTTCCGTTTTTTTTGCTGATTCCGGCCGTTTTGTGGACAAACCAGGTTTCCGCCGAGGAAAAACCTGCCCCAACAAACGACAGGCCGGAGATATTTGTGCAGTTGGGACATTCCGGAGTGAATTCGGTGGCCTTTTCCCGAAACGGCGAATATGTCTTATCCGCCGGGGATAAAGCAGTAAAGCTCTGGGATATCGGGAGGGGAAGGGAAATCCGCACCTTTACCGGGCACTCGGCTTATGTGGCTTCGGCGGTTTTTTCCCCCGATGAAAAACACATCCTTTCCTGCGGTATGGATAAAATGGTTATTCTCTGGGAGCTTGCAACAGGCAAGCAGTTGAGGACATTTGAAGGACATACCAAAGGGGTTTTTGCCGCAGTCTTTGCTCCGGACGGCAGGCACATAGTGACAGGCGGTATGGACAACACCATCAAAATCTGGGAGATAAATACCGGTAAACCGGTAAAAGAACTTACAGGGCATGGAGCCGCAGTGAGATCGCTGGCTTTTTCACCCGACGGCAGACTGCTCGCATCAGGCAGTTGGGATAAAACCATCAAGCTTTGGGATGCCGGAAGCGGCGAAGAGTTGAAAACTCTTGCCGGGCATTCTGCACCGGTTGCCGCTGCGGCCTTCTCACCTGACGGCAAGAGGATCATCTCGGCGGGCGGCAAGGACCAAACCATAAGATTATGGGATACTGCCTCCGGCCGCGAAATTGCCGCTTTCCGTGGTCATACAAAGGACGTTTATTCGGTTGCTTTTTCACCCGACGGGCGGCAAGCCGCCTCCGGAAGCTGGGACCGTACCGTAAAGATTTGGGATCTTGCCGCAGGAAGCGAGTTAAAGATATTGCCTGCCGCCGAGGTTTCAGTTTTTTCCGTTGCCTTCTCGCCGGACGGCCGTTATCTGCTGGCGGGCAGCCGCAACATGATTCTGTGGGATATTGCCGCCGGGAGAGAAGTACGCAAACTCGACGCCAGAGTCAACTGGGTCCGGCAGGCGGCATTTTCTCCCAATGGGCTTTATGCGGTAGCCGGTAATTCCGACGGTGTTGTCAACCTGTGGGATATGGTTTCCGGGAGGCTGATCCGCAGCAGGCAGGATATAAAAGGAATGGTGACCTCGTTATCCTTCACTCCCGACGGCAGATCGGTTCTGGAGTGCCGGACAGACGGACCGGTGAAATTATGGAATGCGGCAAGCGGTAAAGAAGAACTGCATCTGACGGGACAAGGCGCAGCCGCAATATCGCCTGACGGAAAACTCATTGCCGCCGGAACGGTCGGCAACAATCTGCAGATCTGGAATGTAAAAACCGGCAACGATATTAAAACCCTTTCCGGCCACACCGACAAGATTTCTTCCGTTGTGTTCTCTCCCGACGGTAAATTTCTTCTTTCCGGCGGCCGCGATAAAACCGTCAGGCTCTGGGATGCCGCAAGCGGCCTTGGCATCAGAACATTCAGCGGTCACAGATACCATGTAAACTCGGTCGCCTTCTCCCCCGACGGAAAGTATGTTGTTTCCGGAAGCAGTGATAATACAATCCGCCTGTGGGATAGAGAAACGGGCAGAGAACTGCGGTCGTGGCAGGACATATCCGTTTCTTCGGTTTCCTTTTCTTCCGACGGAAAATTTATTCTCTCCGGCGGATTCGACAACATTCCCAAACTGATCGATGCCTCAACCGGCGCAAAAAAGACATTGTTTTCGGGACACAAGCTGGCCGTGTACTCCGCTTTATTCTCCTCCGACAACAAAAGGATTATTACCGCAAGCGGTGACGGTACGACGCGGATCTGGGATGCCGAAAGCGGCCGGGAGATCATTCAGCTTATCGGCTTTACCAACGGTGAATGGATTGCGATTACTCCGGAAGGATATTACAACTCATCGGCTCGAGGGCATGAAGAGCTCAATATCCGCAGGGGCAACAAGGTTTACGGCATCGACCAGTTCTACGATGTCTTTTACCGCCCCGATATCGTATCGGCAAAACTCAAAGGCGAGGATATAACATCTCTGGTCACCCTGACGGTGGAAGAGGCGATCGCCAATCCTCCTCCTACAGTTAAATTTTCGGCAATTCCGCAAACAACCGGCGTATCCAAAGTAAAGGTCTGTTACCGGATTGCCGGCACCGGCGGCGGCATCGGGGAGGTGCGTCTCTTCCAGAACGGCAAGCTGATCAAGTCCGACGGGTTTTACCGGGAAGTTGCAGCGCAGAGCAAGACGGCACCCCTTAAACTGGCTGCGCTAAACAGCAGAGCCTTGTATCAGGATATGCGTTCCCTGACCGTAAAGGAAAAACAGAATCCCGGAGCGGTAATTATGCGCTCCAAGGGAGAGCTTGTTGAAGAATGTGTGGAGCTGGAAACGATTGCCGGTGAAAACGAAATAAGTCTTACCGCCTTCAATGCTCCCAATACCGTCCAGAGCGTGATGGATACAACCCGTTTTCTCTCCACTCGAGCGCCGGATGAACCGAGACTTTATATACTGGCTGTCGGCATTGACCTGTATCGCGACGCTTCCATCAACCTCAAATATGCGGCCAAGGACGCCCGGGATTTCATCACTCGCCTTGCGGAAAAAGCCGCGACCATCTATAAGCCGGAGAACATTCACCTGACAAGCCTGATCAATGACGAGGCCGGCAAGCAAAATATCCTGGCGGTCATCGAAAAACTATCCGGTGAGGTAAAACACGGCGACAGCTTTATTTTCTTCAATGCCTCCCACGGTCTGCTCCTGCAGAGCCAGTATTATATAGTGACGAGCAGCTTCGACGGCCGGTTGAATGGCGGCCAAAGCCTTATCAGCTCCAATGAGATTGTCGAAATGTCCAAAAAGATCAAATCTCTCTCCCAGCTGTTTATCTTCGACACCTGCCATGCCGGTGGAGTTGACAACATTGTCAGCGGTTTGTATGACGCCCGAATGTCGGTGCTCGCCAAAAAGATGGGGCTGCACATTTTTGCATCGGCAGGCAGTGTGCAAACGGCTCTCGACGGCTATCAGGGCAACGGTCTTTACACCCATACTCTCTTGGATGGATTGAAAAACGGCACGGCGGTGGATAAGGATAAAAGCGGCAAGGTGACGGTGCAAAACCTGGGAATATACACAAAAGAGATGACCGCCGGGATTTCCGGCAAACTCGGCCATCCCCAGACACCGCTCATCATCAACTTCGGGAAGGACAGTACGCTGTTTACGGTGCGTTAAGCGGGATGCTCAGCCGTTTGAGACGCACCCCGGCAACCTCGTCCTCCCGGCACAGGGAAGGAACTGACGGGAAATCTCCACGTCAATGAAGCATACCTCATCAGATAAATCCATGTCCTGCCGTCATTCCGGCGCAGGCCGGAATCCAGTCATATCTTTCATTCGTCCATTGAGGGAAAAAATGTAGAAAATAGGGACAGTAGAAAATAGGGACAGCGCCCTATTTACAGAACAATCTGGTGAATGGTAACACGATATGGTTTAGAATTCCCGGCAGCAAAAAATCATTTTGCAGTAAATTCTTCAACACTAATTTTTGCCTGTTTTAAAATTCCTTGCAGAGTGCCGATGGCCAACTCTTTGTGCAATGGGACAACACAGCCGATATCGCCTTCGGGAGTTTGCTTTTTAAGGATAACATGACTCCCGCGCTGCCTTACTATTTTAAAACCAAGTTTTTCCAGTTTACGGATGGTTTCTCCGCCGGAAATTCTCGTCAGCTTAGGCATTGACGGCAGCCTCGAACGTAGTCATTAGAGGTTTGGGAAAATCTTTCACCGGGAATTCCTCGAGATATAACTCTGTTGCTTCTTTGAGATTGGCAATGGCTTCTTCGATGGTCTCGCCCTGGCTGACAGTACCCACTTCCGGACATTCCGCCACATATAAATCCACTTCCCTGTGAAGTACCGCTGTTAATGTTTTAACAACCATTAATTACCTCCCTGGGTATTTGATTATGATATTATCACGATATGAAACATAATTAAAGAGAGAATAAACAGGTCGCTAAAACAATCATTGTTTCTTATCTTCGTTTGCCTTCTCGGTGATTAACAGCAAAATTCCCGCAAAGAGCAAATACGCGGCAACAGAGAATTAAGGACGAAGCAATCTTTTACATCAGAGCTGTAAAAAAACGGGGTGGATGTTTTTAATGCCGTCATAATGTTAATAAGTTACAGGTTGGCACCCCTTAGTCCACCTCCGTCACTTCGTGACACCTCCGCCAGCGGAGGACATTAAACGGCAATTTCATATATTGCGACACAGCTTCGAAAACCGGATTCCAGATATTGTTAATATTCCTGGATTCCCCCGTATCAAGTACGGGGCAGGCTATTCGTCGCGCTACGCTTGCATGGAATGACAAAGATAGATTTACGACACAGTCTCTCAGCCGGGGAATAACCTTGCAGATCACGTGTGACAGAGGATGGTTTTACCGTCGCTTTCTTTTCTGCGCGAAGAAGGAGTTGGTAGCTTTGGCATAGTCCCGGTTACCCCTTTCTTTACCTTTGCGCTTATTGTTTTTTTCGGCATACGCAATCTGGACGCGGCGGCCCTGGAATTTTTCTTTTTTAAATTTCTCCATCAGAAATTCCGCCCGTTGCGAATCCATCTCAAAAAAAGAACAGCTGCGAGTTACTTCAACACGGGAAATCTGCAGATGAGGAATATTGGCCGTTTCCAGAATGTAAGCTTTGAGCTTGTGATCATTAAATTTTTCCATCTGCCCCAGATTAATAAATAACCGGACGGAACCTGAACGTGAACCTGAGCTCAGGCCCGCGCCGGACCGGCCGCCTTCTTTTCTCAACTCCACGTTGATATCCGCAGCATTGCGGTAATAGCTTAGAAAGCGGTTAAACTCGGCCGATACAAAATGCTGAATTATTTCTTCCTTGCTGAGTCCCTTCAATAGTTCATAAACCGCGGGCAGAAAGACACCGATTTCTTTGTGCTGAATCTCTGTCGCCTTTACTTTTTCGATCAAATGCAAAAGTTGTTTCTCACAAACGTCACTGCCGGTAGGTATTTTAACCTGCTCAAATTTCTTGCCGATTTGCTTTTCCAGCTGCTTGATCCGGAAGACTTCTTTTAAGTTTATAATGACAATGGAAATACCGGATTTACCGGCCCGGCCTGTCCGGCCGCTACGGTGGGTGTAGTTTTCCATATCGTCCGGCAGGTTGTAATTGATGATGTGAGTTAAATCTGTAACATCGATTCCCCGGGCCGCAACATCGGTTGCCACCAGCATTTGCAGGTTGCGGGTGCGGAAGCGGTTCATGACGCTGTCTCTTTGCGCCTGGGAAAGATCACCGTGCAGTGCGTCGGCGTTATAGCCGTCTTTGATCAGCGAATCGGCGACCTCTTGAGTTTCAATTTTTGTCCGGCAAAAAATAATCGCATAGATATCGGGATAATAATCGGCAATGCGTTTGAGAGCCATATATCTGTCTTTGGCATGCACGACGTAATACTGATGCGCAATATTTTCCGCTCCCCTGTTTTTGGAACCGACCGTGATTTCCTCGGGATTTTTCATATAGCTTCGGGCAATCGCTTCAATTTCCCGGGGCATCGTTGCCGAAAACAATAGAACTCTTTTTTGTGCCGGAGTGCCGGACAATATGGCATTCAAATCATCTTTGAAGCCCATGTCCAGCATTTCGTCGGCTTCATCCAGCACGAGCCAGCTGATGGCGGAAACGTTGACTTTCTTGCGTTTGAGCATGTCGAGCATGCGGCCCGGCGTGGCCACGACAATCTGCGCTCCTGCGGCCACCTGTTTTATCTGAGTGACGATATTGGCGCCGCCGTAAATCGGCACAATATTCAGATTTTCGAAGTGCCGGGCAAAATTATTGAGATCATCCGTTATCTGCAGGCAAAGTTCTCTGGTGGGAGCCAGGATCAGCGCCTGCGTTTTTGTTGAGGATGGATCGATTTGTTGAATAATGGGTATGCCGAAAGCGGCTGTTTTGCCTGTCCCCGTGTGAGCAAGTGCCACCAAATCCCGCGCATCCTGTAACAGGAAAGGGATTACCTCCTGCTGAACGGGCATGGGTATTTCAAATCCCATCTCCGTTATTGCCTGGAGGATTCTTTTGTCGAGGCCTAATTCTTTGAATGTCGTTGAATTTGTTTTGATAATTTTTCCTTCTTTATTTTGAGAAAGTATTTCCTGAGAAATCTTCCCGACTGAACTTTGCTAAGAGCTATATTTCAATATACCTGATTGGTAAATTTCACAAGGAAAGGTTTTTGTTCATATATCCTTTTTAACATTGACATTAATAAAAGAGCCTTTTAAACTGAACAAAAAATAAACGGAGGGCAATATGCCGGCAAACATTGATTATGTTAATTTGTTAATCGATTTTGTAAAAGCCTACGGTACCAAGATTTTCAGTGCCCTGGTTATTCTTATTGTGGGTTATTTCGTGGGACGATGGATCGGCAAAACATTCGACAAAAAACTGCGTTCCCGCGAGATGGAACCTCCGATACGCATTCTGCTTGTTCGCGTCGTGCATCTCGTCGTCATACTTCTGGCTTTATTGCTGGCTGTTCAAAATCTCGGCATTGAAATAATGCCCATTATCGCCGGTCTTGGTGTAGCCGGTGTCGGTGTCGGTTTAGCTGCTCAGGGAGTATTGAGCAATGCGATGGCCGGCCTGACGATTATCTTCAGCAAACCTTACCGTGTCGGTGAGTATATTGAGCTTTTGGGAGTCTATGGTGAAGTTGTTTCGATTGAGCTTTTCTCCACAACACTTATTCACGCCGATCATTCACGGGTTATTATCCCCAACAGAAAAATCGTCGGAGAAATCCTGCATAACTACGGCTCCATGCGGCAATGCGACCTTGCCGTAAAAGTGGCTTATTCTGCGGATATAAAACGCGCCATCGCTGTAATTAATGAAGTACTAAAAGATAATGCGATGGTTTTAAAGGAACCGGAACCGCTTGTCGGTGTTTCGACACTTGCCGATTCTTCAATTTTGATTGCCGTAAAACCCTGGGTGGCAGTGAAAGATTTTATAGAGGTTCAAGCTGCCGTTTACCAGGAAATCATCAACCGTTTCCGCTCCGAGCAGATCGTAATGCCCTTACCGCAGCGCGAGATCCGGATACTGGGAAATTCCCATTAAAAGCAGGGAACGGACAAGGTGTGCAGCGCTGTCATTATTATCCGTTATTACGCCCGGAATATACTTTTCTTACGATGAAGCGGATAATCAGAATCACAATAATAAGCATAACCAATACGACAGCCAAGGCTCCGTAGGTGATGACGTTGCCGCCGGCGATCAGTTTGACCGGGTTCCAGGAAGGCTCAGACTGCATACGCCCTTCCGGCTTACTGTACTTTTGCGGAATAACGGCAATACCCTTTTCCGTTGGAAAAGAACCGATGTAGGAAGTGAGAGCCATCCATTCCTTGAGTTCCGCGTGGTTGGATGATTTTTTGTCCGTATAAACAATCGCCTGCTTTAGATGCGTAAGTTCCCGGCCGTTTTTATCCTTCGGCTTTATCGCGAGCAGACCATGCGTAACAGCGGTTATATAATTCATCATTTCTGCGGCGTATAAATTTGTGCAAATCCTGTAGAGCTTTTGCGGATCGAGCGGCCGATATTCCCCTTTCTCATCCTGTACGAGAACTTCCGTCACCCGGTCAAAGATCATCCGGTGAGGGTTATAAACGAATTTCACTCCCGAAACCTGCAGGTGCGCATCTTTTTTCAAAAGCGGAGCAACCGTGGTTTCAATTTCGAGTGCATCCTTAATATCAGAACCGCTCACGTAAAAAGCCACCAGCGGATAACCGGCAATACCGTCCATACCCATGCCCAGAGAAAGAACCTGAAAGACGTCGGCAACGGTTATTTTGCCTTTTTGCAGCGAATCACGGATCACTCCCAGGGGCTGAATTGCGGCAGCAACATACTCATAATCCTTGCCTTCGGCCTTTTGCACGGCAAAACGGTAGGCATCGGTAATCATATTTCCTATCCCCGTTTCGCGGGGACGGGCATAAGCCGAGGCCAGCGATTCCATGTTAAAATCGCTTACGGCAATCACCTGATCAAAAGACAAACGATAGGGCACAAGAAAATTTTTATTGACGATTGTTTTGTATCTCGCGATTTCCGCGGCAACAGGCGCGTTATCGGGCACAGCGGCGGAAACATCCTGCAAATCATAAGAGACCATTGCGGCGCCTTTTTCTTTGCTGTGGTTGATCTTTAATATGCCCAGATATTTACCGTAACTGCCCGCTGAAACAATAATCGTTTTTCCGACTATTATCGGTTTGGGCAAAACCGTGTGCGTGTGTCCGCTGATAATGACATCAATTTGCGGCACTTCTTTGGCCAGTTTTTCGTCTTCCGACTTCTCTTTCACCGGGGATGTGCCGGAATGAGAAAGGCAGATAATCATATCCACCTTCTCCTTTTCAGTTAAAAGTTCCACAATCTTCCTGCTTGCGGAAACCGGATCATCAAATTTCACCGGAGCGGCAAAAGGTGTGTCGGCAGCCGCATCCCTGCCCATCAGGCCGAAAATGCCGATGCGGAGACCGTTTCTCTCCACAACCGTATATTGTTTCACCGGATAGCTGATGAAGGCCTGCTCCAGTTCATCGTCTCCCGACTCATCCTTGCTGAAAACGACGTTCGCGGCCACTAATTCCGGCAGTTGCTTTGTTTTGGATTTTGCGGTCGTAAGCATCCTGGCCAGGCCGGCGGCATGAAAATCAAAATCATGGTTACCAAGAGCAACCACGTCATAGCCCATTTTTCCCATCAGCCGCAGCTCGGATGCCTCTTTCTCAAAGGAGGTATGAAAAAGAGTACCCATGGAAAAATCTCCGGCATCGATACGCAGTGTCTCGTTTTTATGCAACACCCGCTGTTCATTGATCAGATGTTCCAGCTTGGCATAGCCACCCTGCTGAGATTGTTTCCCGTCTTCGTCAAGAACTTTATGGGGCAGAAAGTAGGAATGCAGGTCATGGGTGAAAAGAATTACCAGTTCTTTGCCCTTATTGTTTTCGGCGGCATTCAAATGGCCGAGCATCAAAAAAACGGCCAGCAGGAAAATACCGGCCGGAATCAACTTTTTCAGGAAACCTTTTGTCATATTTTTTACACTCTCTCTCCGCTTTTAACCGGTTTTTCAGCTTTTATATTTACTCCGTCCGGAAGAAAATCGATCAACCGATCAATCGGCCGTAAAGCCATAAAAATGAATTTGTTTCTTTAATCACGGATGTTTTATATAGCAGAATCCGTGCATTATTTCCTTAATTTTTATGAAGTTTTTCCTTTTGGAGAAAGCATCGTTACCGGCAAAAAATAAACTTTCAGATTTTTGCCGCCCGAGAAGGAAATCTCCGGCTTCTCCATTATAACTCAATATTATGTATTTTCTTTGCACTGAAGAAAAAGTGTGGTAGGAGACTCGCCACCCGGAGATGGTGTACTTACCAAACGACCTATTTCAGGGCAAAACTTATGAATAATAAATTAACCGGCAGCTTTCCCCAAGCAACAAAAAAAGAATGGCAGAACTGGCACTGGCAGTTTAAAAACCGGATCACCCGGCCGGATGCGGCGGGATGTTTTCCGGGTCAACCAAATACATCACCAAATGAATTAAAAAAAATTACGGACGTTTATCCCCTGGCCATAACTCCTTATTATTTCTCGCTAATTAACCATGCAGATCCTGCCGATCCCATCCGGGCTCAGTCCTTTCCCGATCCCCGGGAAATTATATCTTCGCAAGAAAGCAAGGAAGACCCGCTCGAAGAAGATTCTCATATGCCCGTACCGAAACTGGTGCAACGCTATCCCGACCGCTGCCTTGCCATCGTCACCGAAGTTTGCGCCACCTATTGCCGCCACTGTAACCGGAAACGTTTCTGGTCTTCCTCGCCGAAAACCGGTCTTGCGGACAGACTGACAAAAATGATCCGCTACATTTCCTCAGCGCCGGCTGTGAGGGAGGTAATCATCTCCGGCGGCGACCCCTTAACAATGGATGACAACCTTCTGGAGAAATTGCTTGTATCTTTACGGGCCATTCCCCATGTGGAAGTTTTACGCATCGGCAGCCGTACTCCTGTCGTGATGCCGATGAGAATTACTCAAAACCTCTGCCGGATACTCAAACGCCATCGTCCGCTCTGGTTTAATACGCAATTTAATCATCCCCGCGAGATCACACCTGACGCCATCCGCGCCTGTAATATGCTGCAGGAAGCCGGCATCCCTGTTTCCAATCAGTCGGTTTTGCTGGCCGGAGTTAATGATTCAGCAGAAATCATGAGACAATTGCTCTACGGCCTGCAAAAGATATCTGTCCGTCCTTATTATCTTTTTCATTGCGATCCGGCAAAAGGATGCGAGCACTTTCGCACTGATCTCCAAACGGGTATGGCCATAATGGAAAATATCTGGCGGCAATGTTCCGGGTTAAGCCTGCCGCAATACGTCATGGACTTACCGGGAACCACGGGAAAGATTCCTTTAAACGTCATATCCCGGAAAATAAAAAAAGACCTGCAAAAACATCAACATTTTTTTGACAAGTTTAAATAAATAGATTAGTAAGAGCTGAAAAATACAAGCTTAGTTCTTATCAAAGACGTTTCATAAAAAACTGAATAATGAGGAGATTTTTCTATGTACACAGCGAGTGAGTTAAAGAAAGGATTACGGATCAAAATAGATAATGATCCTTATGTTCTCACCGAATTTAATTTTGTTAAACCGGGAAAAGGACAGGCGCTATACCGCTGCAAATTGAAAAATATGCTCAACGGCAACCAGTTCGAACGTACTTTCCGTTCCGTAGACGTGTTCGAACCGGCCGATTTGCATGAAAAAAAGATGCAGTATCTATACAAGGAAGAAGGGAAATATTGTTTCATGGATAATGAAACCTACGAGCAGATTTATCTGACCGAAGATCAGATGGATGATGCGAAAAACTTCCTGATTGACAATATTGAAGCGGAAATCCTGCTTTTTGAAGACCGTCCCATCGGTATCAGTCTTCCCAATTTTGTCGACCTTGTTGTCACGGAAGCCGAACCCTGGGCGAAAGGTGATACGGTGTCCGGTGCCACGAAACCCGTCAAGCTGCAGACCGGCTATACGATCCTGGTACCGACCTTCATAAATGAGGGAGAAAAAATCCGGGTGGATACAAGAACAGGCGAATATCTGACCCGCGTCAAAGGCTGATGCAGCTTGATAAAAAAGTCCATATGCTGCGTTGCGCTTCATCTTTCGTCGTTGCGACCTACGAAAAAGTAGGCCTCACTCCTCATGATTCGCGCGCCTTGCCTCTGGCGCTTTTTATCAAGCTCCAAATTTAGTAATTTTCATACTTCGTCAAAGGCTGATGCAAGTTGGACAAATCAATAGCGGATGACAGATTTATCCTGGCGCGAAAAACAGAGGCATTGCACGTTCGCGCCCGCTTAATCCAAAGTATCCGCCGCTACTTTATCAATAAAAAATTCCTGGAAGTGGAAACTCCGCTTTGCATCCCCGCGCCCGCCCCGGAAGAGCACATCGAAGCCTTGCGCTGCGGCGATTGGTTTTTACAAACTTCACCGGAAATCTGTATGAAGAGACTCCTTGCTGCCGGATACCCGCAGATATTTCAAATCTGCAAATGTTTCCGCGCCGGAGAAAGAGGCCGGCTGCATTTAAGTGAATTTACCATGCTCGAGTGGTATGTTGCCGGTTTTGATTACCGGCTGCTGATGAAGCAATGCGAAGAAATGATTATTGCCGCGGCCCGGGATCTCGGATTGGCAGACAGGATTACCTACCAGGCAAGAGAGATCAATCTGGCTTGCCCGTGGGAAGCAATTCCCGTCGAGGAAGCCTTTAAAAAATACTCTCCTGTAACCATGACGGAAGCCCTGAACCGTGACAATTTCGATGAAATTCTCGTTGAATATATAGAACCCAATTTAGGGATAAACAGACCGGCTTTCCTCCACGATTATCCGGCCAAGATGGCATCGCTGGCCCGTCTGAAAGAAGGGAATAATTCGGTTGCCGAACGTTTTGAACTTTATATCGGGGGAGTGGAACTGGCCAACGGTTTTTCGGAATTGACCGATGCGCCGGAACAACGCCGGCGCTTCATGGAAGCACAGAAAATGCGCGCTCAAAAAAATTATGCCGCCTATCCGCTGCCGGAAAAATTTCTCTCCGCTTTAGATAACCTGCCGGCCTCCGCCGGTATCGCGCTCGGCATCGACCGTCTGGCCATGATCTTTACCAATGCGGCCGGTATCGACGACGTCGTCGCCTTTCCACCGGAAATATTGTAACAAAAGCTCGGATTATTAAACAGCCGAATAAAAATGGAAATAGTTCTTGATAGTGACTGAGATGGAATCACCCGATAAAAAATCGAAGACATCAATATTAATTATTTATCATTCGCAGACAGGCAACACGAAAAAAATGGCTGAAGCTGTCGCCGAAGGTGCCGGAAGCATTGAAGATACCGTGGTAATTTTAAAAACGGCACAGGATGCCACTCTCCAGGATCTATTGTCTGCGGACGGTTTGGCCTTGGGCACTCCGGAAAATTTCGGTTACATGTCCGGCATGATCAAAGACTTCTTTGACCGGACATTTTACGCCGGGCAGGATAGAGTATTTCGCAAACCTTACGTTGTTTTTGTGAGTGCGGGAAATGACGGCACCGGAGCCCTGCGCTCCATCGAACGGATCGCACGGGGTTATAAGTTCAAAATGGTTTATAATCCGGTTATCTCGCGCGGAAATCCGACCGATGAAGATCTCCGCCAATGCCGCGAACTGGGCGCTGTTCTTGCCGCCGGATGCCAGGCGGGAATTTATTAATAAAGATTATCTTTTATCGTTCCCTGTACCCATCATTCCGGCTCAGCGAAATATGGATTTGCTGGTCAGGCGCTGAATTTCCTTTTCATCGGTCCAGACGATTTCACCGGTCTGTATACTAACCAGCTGAAGGGTGATGTTGTAGTAAATGATGTCCTGACGATCGCTTTTTTTGCGGATGCTGGAAATCGTTCCTCTTAAAATCAACCTGGCACCGACCAGTTTACCGACCTGGGCAACTGTTTTGTTGTCGAATAATCCGGATTGCTGCAATTTCATCTGACTTAAAATATCTTCAATGGCCTGATCATCGATAAATTTTGCCGTACCGTCGTTAATCAGCCGGGTGCGAATTTTTTCCATTATTGTCCGTGTATTGACATGCTCGTCCGTTTCATTTCTCATATCACGGGCCAGCATCCAGCGCGGTTTTTCACCGGCATATTGCGGACTCGTTATAAAAGCCGATCTTTTAATGGAGGCGGCCATGTAATCACTGACATCCTTCAAGTCCTTGGCCGACCAATCGGAACCGGTGACCGTTTGCTCGTCCTTTATCTCATATTGAATTGTCGGAGCACAACCTGCTGTAAAGCCCATTATAATTATCAGCAAAAGCAACAAGCGGAATCTGATTTTCATTTTTACCTCCCCGGATTAAAGCCGAGATCAAAATATTTTTTCTTTTATCATGTAAAATTTATTTAGCAAACGAAAAATAGGCAATATTTATTTTATCTTTTTCCAGATTAATCGTTTTCTCCTGCACACCACAGCCGTAATCTATTTTAATTATATGCTCGCCTGCGGTAAGATCATTGACCCGCAAATAATTGATTTTACCCGGCAGCGTAAGCCAGCTGCGCAAATCCGCTTTTTCGACCGCCATCCAGACCGCACCGGCAACGGTCACGAGTGACTTCAATATAAATCCGACGAGCGGATTGTCTTTGGCTACCCTGTCGGCGGCGGCATGGGCGGAAACCTGGGTTGCCGCCTTGGCCGTCATCCGGGTAATCAGTTTGGACATTAAAGCCGGTTTGTTTTTTTCATACTGCGCAAGAATCGTACTTTCCAGATCATAAAGAAGCCGGGCGCCGCCTGCGGCATTGCCGTCAATCTCGACATTCGTTTGCGTGACCGCGGAAATCGTCGGTTCGTAAGCGGCATAGGCAAAACCGAGATGTATCGTGGTCTCGTTGACTATTATCGGCAGGGGCCCCCATTTCATCTGATATTTATGCGGTGCAAGACCCGTATCAATCAGGATGATGAGATCGGTGGATACTGCTTTCCTGTTTTCCAGTCGCACCACCTCGTCTTCCCGCTGCATTTTTTTATATTCAATTTTTGCATCGTCCGGCTTATTTTCCATTTCATAAATAACAGCGGAAACGAGCCTTGCAAAAGGATTCTCGAGATAACCGCGTTCTTCCGGAGACGCCTCGATATACTGGTTGATCTTGCTGATAGTTCTGTTGCGTTCCACAATCGCTCCGGCAAAATCCCCGCGAGCTATATAGGCCAGTACGAGATAGGGGCTGATCATTATTTTTTCATGCATTTCCGCTTCGTATTCCTGCGCCGTGTCATCGGTGAGAAGTGATCCAAAACCTTCCGTCAAGGAAATCGTACCTTCAATCGTCAGGAATCTTCTTTCGGCTTCCTGCATGTCGGCAATGCATTGCTCGTACTTGCCGGCAACGAGGGCGACTTTCCCGCGTTCCAGAAGAGCAAGATATTTATTTTGTTTTTCACTGCCGGAAGATAACGTCCGCCCGACAAAAGAATCGGCATAGGCCAGCGCCGCTCCGAGATTATCGTTTCTCAGTTCGGTAATAAAAGGCCCGGCTTCTTCCGTATAAAGGCCGACCGCCAAACAGACGGGAGCATACCCGCACAGCAAGGGGAAAAGAAGAAAAAGCGCTCGCAGCTTAATAGTTTTCATAAGTTTCGGTTTTCCGTATATTGGACTTAGGAAAAAGCATAAGAAAAGCCGTCCGACATGTCAATATTATTTTGGCGGGCGATAATTAAGGAATAACTGCCTGAATTTCATAGAGGAAAAGAACGGCTGAAATTACAATCCGAGATTACCCAACCCGGCCAGCGAAACTTTAAGCACGAATCGAGTGTCCGTACTGGTTTTGGTATAATCGAACCCCAAAGCCCAGCATTGCTTATGGTAAACAAGACCGACGGTGTTTTCCACCGTATTGGAATTAAACTGGTCACGGCGCGATACGAAGGTGGCGGCAAGTTTTTCGGTAATTACGGCTTTCAGATCAACATTGATTTCTTCAATTGAATCCAGGGTATAACGGTAACCTAAGGTCAGATGGTCACCCCGCCAGTCGGTAAGCACCAGGTCATAATTCGTTACCTTCCAGCCGTTATAAACACTGTATTGATTTCGTGCGGCAAACGATACGTATTGATGCGGGCGAAAATCGACTTCCATCCCCATATCGGAGAAATAACGTCTTTCGGCGGTGCCTTCTATTCCCCTTTTCGCTTCATTAATATCGTACGTCTGGAAAAGCTTTATCCGCAGGAACTCCAGATAACTATAGGCACCTTTGGCCCCTTTCATTTTTGCCGTAAATGTATTGGTTATTCCCCAGGCAACCGCATTCTGCTCCGTTATGGCGTTGGTACCTGCCGTCACAACCGGTGTGACAACAGGTGTGATTGTCGGCAGATAATCGGGGATATTACTTTGTGCAACATAAGGAGTATAAGCATAGGTTATTTCCGGCTTGATCTCATGACGGATTTTTTCCCAGCCTGAAATATTGACATCAAAAATGCGGGAGATCTGAGTGTTGGCGGTGACGGAAAAATCATAAACGCTTCGCGTGCCGCTTTTATTATCCCCCTCCGTCGCACCGTCATCCCGGCTCCAGTAAGTTTCCCGGAAAGCAATTTTGGGTGTTACTTTGGCGTAACGGGAAATATTAAAAGGCAGAGAAAAGATCGGGTAAATTTCGACAAAATGCCCCTTTTCTCCCTGACCGCGATAGAAATAATCATAAACCGCCGTAAATTCATAATAAAGCGGTGATTTCAAGAGCGGTTGTTTGACTCCTGTAAAAGTAACTTCCGGATATCTCTGCAAAGTGGAGTCATTGTTGGCAATCGAGAAATCATCCGTCGAACTGACGAGCGCTGTAACGTTATAATTAGACCAGCCCTTGAAAAGGCGGACTGTCGATTCCAGAGAACGCAGCGATTCATCACCGTAAAAAGGAATTTTTTTAAACGGGTCCAGCTCTGTTTGCGCATAATTGTTAAGATAGTAATTGTGTGCCGAAAAATCCCGGAAATACCAGCGATCCGATACCCGGCGCAAGTCTGTGCGGATATAAGTCGCGGCATCAAAATTGGTCTGGTGATTCAGATAATAGGACCAGCGGTTGTGCGTTTCCTGCCAGTCCCGGCTTGTAGCGTAAGTTGATCCGCTGGCGCCGATTGTTTCCGTTATTTTCTTGCCGTCTTCCAGGTAGTCGCCGTAGAAGGTGCCGAAAGATTTTTCTCCGGCATAATAACGGAATTCCACGCCTTCCTTAAATCCCCGTTTTTCAATGTAACGCTGATAAAATGTTGCATCCGTATTGGGGGAAATTACCCAGAAATACGGCAATTCCACATCGATGCCGTCTTTATCCTTGGAATAGGAAAGGTAAGGAAACAAAAACCCCGACTGACGTTTGGTTTTGGCGGGAAAAGGCAGAAAAGGCGAATAAAAGACCGGCACTTTGCCGGTCGTCAGCCGTGCATTTTTCATCAACCCGTAACCTTCGACGGTTACTTTCATCTCGCTGCCGGCAATTTCCCAATCCGGTTGATCGCCGTCGCAAGTAGTTGCTACCGGTTTTATTATTTTGTAGGTCAGCTCTCCGGTCTTTTCAATTTCATCACCCCGGATATAAAAATGATTCTTTGCGTAAAAAGCCCGCCCTTTATAAGCAATACCGGTTTTACTGGCAATATTGAAAACAATCTTGTCGCCGGACAGAGTATCGTCACCCGATTTAAGATGCGCATTGCCCCGGGCGGTGGCTATATTATTTTTTTTATCAAACTCAACATTGTCGGCGGTTAAAACTCCCCCGGCATAGGTTATGACCACCGATCCTTCCGCGGAATAAACTTCGAGGG
>MVRV01000071.1 GCA_002068015.1 Smithella sp. PtaU1.Bin162 | reverse complement strand
TGTATTCTCTTGATACTGCACCGCTGCCGAAAAAAGAACCTCTGCAGATTTTTGTCCCACCATTAATGATTGCACTTGTTGAAATATGACAGTGATCTTCAATAACAGCATCATGTTCCACAAGTGCTTTGGTATTGATGATACAATTTTTACCCACACTGGCACCGGCATTTATCAGCGCATGGTGCATCACAATAGTTCCTTCAGCGACCTGGGCACGAGGTGAAACATAGGCCAGAGGGGATTTAATAACCGGAAAACATGCGCCCATCTGCATCAAATCATTAAACAGCGCAATTCGCCGGGTCGGTGACTTGATCTGCCCTAGTGTAATCAGTACGTTGGGGCAAGTCTTTATCAGTTCAGTTAAATCGGCGTCTGAACCTATTATGGGATACCCCAGAACACTGTGCTGTTTTTTTTCAATTAAATCCACAATGCCCGCAATAATAAAATGTGCTTCCTGTTCGATGACGTCAACACATGACTTGCAATGCCCGCCACCACCGATTAGGAGAATTTTCTCTTTCATAGCCGCACACTGCTGGGAATATTCACCAGCCGGTCTTCCAGCCACTGGGCGGTTTCAAGAGATGTGCATTGACATTTTTGATACATCGGAAGTTTAGACATCAGTGTCCAGACGGGCCGCGTTTGAATGCCGTTGCCTCGGGAATATTGGAGAAAATCCTCCCGTTCCTGCCTATCCTTTAAAACTATGGCATTGAGCCAGTAGTTGGAACGGGCATGTTCTGGTTCTGTAATAAACGGCATGCCGATCTCCTGAAAAAACTGTTTATACAACTGCGTTGTAGTGCGCTTGTTTTCTAAAACTCCGGCAAAACATTCCAGTTGGGCACAGCCTACAGCGGCATTAATATTCGGCAGACGATAATTATAACCGATACCGTCATGAATGAATTCCCATTGATGCGGCTGCTTGGCGGTCGTCGTCAGGTGCTTGGCCTTTACCGCATAGGTTTCATTGTTTGTGATAATCATACCACCACCGCCCGTGGTCACCGGTTTGTTGCCATTGAAACTTATAATACCAAAATCCCCGAATGTTCCGGCGTGTTGTCCCTTGTAAAAACTGCCCAGCGCCTCGGCGGCATCCTCAACGACCGGAATATGGAATTTTTGGCATATTTCCATAATTTGGTCAATCCGTACAGGATGGCCGAAAGTATGCACAGGCACACACGCGGCGATCTTTCTGCCGGTTGCTTTATTGTAACACCTGCCATCCGACTTCAGAATACCGTTATTTATTAAAAAATCATTCAGTTTATCCGGATCAAGCCCCAGGGTGGATCGTTGTACATCCATAAATACGGGCTTTGCACCACAATAGGAAATTGCGTTGGCCGTGGCAACAAAGGTCAAAGGCTGGGTAATCACTTCATCCCCCGGCGCTACTTCGACAAGAAGAAGGGCTGCATGCAGAGCTGCCGTTCCGCTGGAGACGGCAACCGCACACTTTGCACCGGTAAAACGCCTCATTTCATCTTCAAAACGGCTGACATACTCTCCCACATAGGATACATAAGTTGTATCAATGCAATCCATAAGATATTTTTTTTCATTTCCGGTAAAGCGAGGCGCATGCAGCGGTACCGGATTTTCCCCCGGGTAAAGAGATTTAATGAATCTGACGATTCTTTCAAATATTATAGACATACCGTTATCGCTGTAGCTTTTCTTTCTCCTGAATCATGCCGGGATTTTATTGAATTAAATTAGAATAAGCGGATGATTGGAATATTATTAACCGAGACTTAACTCCCCGTCTATTTTCTTGTATTGCTTTTTACACAAAGGACATTGCAGATCATCCGTCAGTTTCTCGCCGCAAACACATACCCAGCCGATCTGTCTCGCCGGATTGCCGACCATGAGGGCGTGATCGGGAACGTCTTTGGTTACAACCGCACCGGCACCGATAAAGGCATAACAGCCCAGAGTATTGCCGCACACAATGGTGGCATTGGCTCCGATCGTAGCTCCGCGTTTAACCAGGGTAGCCCGAACTTCATCCATCTTACGAATCTCCGCCCGGGGATTATAGACGTTGGTAAAAACCATGGATGGTCCGCAGAAAACGCCGTCTTCCAGTGTTACTCCTTTATAAAGGCTGACATTATTCTGAACCTTGCAATTACTACCGACAGTCACATCAGGACCAATTACGACATTCTGGCCGATATTGCACCGCTCACCAATTACAACACCCGCAAGGATATGAGAAAAATGCCAGATTTTAGTTCCTGCACCAATTTGAACTTGATCATCAACTATGGCGGTTTCGTGGATGAAAACATCTGGATAAGTTTTAGTCAATCGTTCATATTCCTGGATTTTCGCCAGGGAACTGCCGGAATGACAGGGCTGATGCTGCGGGAATGAAAATCCCTGTCCGTCATGCCCCAGGTTGTCCCCGACAGGTAATTTCGGGGACATGTTTGTCGGGTATCCAGTCTCTTGTGACATTACTTCAATGGATTCCCGCCTGGAAACTGCGGGAATGACAGACGGGGCTGC
>MVRV01000070.1 GCA_002068015.1 Smithella sp. PtaU1.Bin162 | reverse complement strand
ATGGCCACGGCGATTATTATGATAAACGATAATAATTCCAAAAGGATCGTAATGGGAATACGTTCCATTATTTTGTCCGCAACGGGCCGCCGGTCGCTCGCAAAAGAAATCCCGAGATCTCCGTGCCCGAGTTTCTTAAGCCATGACCAGTATTGCTCATAAACAGGCTTATCCAGCTCATACAGAGTTTTCAGCCGCTCTTTCATTTCCACGGATGCTTTGGGATTCATCTGGGTTTCCAGATCAACGGGCGAACCCGGCGCCAGACGCATGACAAAAAAACAAATGACCGTAATCCCCAAAAGAAGAGGAATCATAAAAAAAGTTCTTTTCAAAATATACTTCAGCAATTTTTTTCTTCACCTGTCCGGGGAAAATACCGGTAAGATGCTTTCCCGGTATTTTTCATTCTTCAGTTTTGAGTCTACGGTTGTCTAAAAGCCCCATTTTTTTAATGTTACTCAGTGACTCCCAGAGATGATCATGTGCATGAGCCTCGAGCGTGATCAAAGGCTGAATTTTAATATTGTGCAGTGTTTGAAAAAGCTCGGCAAAAGGAAATTTACCGCAACCTACCGGAAGATGTTCATCAAATCGCCCGTGATTGTCATGCAAATGCAATTGCCCGAGATACCTGCCCATCTCTGTAAGCCAAACATTAAGCGGTACGCGTGAAAAAACGTTGAAGTGACCGGTATCGAAACAAAAACAAACCCGATCCGAAGCCAGTAGTTCAAAAAGCCGGCGCAGAATGGATGGCTCCTTTTCATAAACATTTTCGAGAGAAATTATCGTTTTTGCCTCCTGTGCCAGGGGAATCAGTTCCCGCCAGGTCAAGACACTGGCTTTGAGCCATTCTTCATCACAGGATACATAGTAACGATGGTCATAGGAAGGATGACAGACTATTCTCAAAGGATGGAAATAAGAAGCAATCCCGAAGACCTGTTTTATTCTTTCCAGACTTGCCCGGCGAATTTTATCATCCAGCGCTCCGGGGCGCAGATCCATAAAAGGAGCGTGAAAGGTGGTTTTTATGCCGGAATCCGCAAGCAGCTTTGCCGTCTGCCGGCATTTATTTTCATCCAGGTTATTGAGCACGGAATAGCTGAAATAAATTTCGAGATTCATTTTCTCCCGGAAAACTACTTCCTGAAACCGGGGCAAAAGATCAAAAGGTATATGAACGTGAACCTGTCGTAAAACATCCTGCACAGTAAATTCCTCAATTATTACGAAGATTAAATGATATTAACAGCAACTTTAGAAACTTTTTTTCAAGCTCGCTTGCCTTAATTTTTATTGATTTACCATAGCGCTTTTCTTTTCACAACATCCAAAGCTGAAATTACCCTCATCATATAACCTTCAGCCGGAACACATGTTTTCTCTGCAATTGACACATTGTTAACTTTTCTCATTTATGGCATAAGAAAAGCAGACTAAAGGTATATAGACTGAAGACTATCAGGATGCTTAAACCAAAATGCTCTCAGTCTTCAGCCCTCAGCCTGAATACTCAGATTACGGAGGTTTTAATTGCCGGCGAAAAAAAATGAATCAGCACAGCGTCTTCTTTTGTGTATCAATGCCGTTTTGCAGAAAAAAGCAAAAGATATCGTCGTTTTAAATGTTAAAGAGCATTCTTCTTTTACGGATTACATGATCATCTGCAGCGGCGCCACCGAGCGCCAGACCCAGGCCATCAGTGCAGCCATAAGGGGGTATTTGAAAAAAGCGGACATCCATCCCCTGGGAGTAGAAGGAGAAGCCTACGGACAATGGATTCTCCTTGACTATGATGATATTGTAATTTCCGTATTTCTGGAGTCGCTGCGATCTTTTTATAATCTCGAAAACTTGTGGGACGTTCCTCGCATGGCCATTGATGAAAAAGCTACGGAAGTAAAAAGGTTAAACAAAGGGATGAAGTGAGCTTAAAAGAGCTTTTAAATGATGTCAGCGACATTATTTTCCCGCCTCAGTGCCTCGCCTGTGCGGAAATTATAAATCCGCAGGAAAACCGGATATTCTGTTCTTTTTGTGCGGAAAAAATTCATTTTATTACCGGTAGTTTTTGTCCGGTTTGCGGAGTACCTTTTCCCGACAGCCCCGCCGGAAGCCATGTTTGCGGCCGATGTTTGAAAAAAAGACCTTATTTTACCCGGGCGCGCGCCGTGGCCGTCTTTGAAGATGTTATTATGGATACGATCCACAAATTCAAATACGACCGCAGTATATCCACAGGCAGCGGGCTTTCCTCTTTTATGGCTGATTTTTCTTTCCCCAATTTTAACTTTTCCGAATATTCTCTAATAGTTCCAGTACCACTGCACATCAAGAAGCTTAGGGAGCGCGGATTTAACCAGTCTCTTGTCCTGGCTCGGGAAATCGGGAAAAAATATCGTCTTCCCGTAAATTTTTCCTTGCTAAAAAGGTCTAAATTTACTTTAACCCAGACGGGACTAAACAAAGCCGAACGCGAAAAAAACATCAAAGGTGCTTTTGTTGTTCCGGATAAAAAAAAGGTCGCCGGAGAAAGTATTATTTTGATTGACGATGTCTACACTACCGGAGCGACAATTAACGAATGCGCAAAGGTATTGCTCCGGGCCGGAGCGAAAAAAACAGCCGTTCTGACACTGGCCCGTGCAATTGAAAAACCGGTATAATTGCAAGGAGTGAGGATGAATAAAATTCTGGACAGAAAAAATCTCAAGAACAATCTGGACATCTTGCGCCGGGAGGGCAAAAAAATTGCTTTCACCAACGGTTGCTTTGATATCCTGCATGTAGGCCATGTCCGCTACCTCAGAGAAGCCAAAAAAACCGCCGACATACTGATACTCGCCCTCAACAGTGACTCCTCGGTTAGGTCAATCAAGGGGGAAAAAAGACCCCTCGTCCCCGAAGAAGAAAGGGCGGAGATTCTGGCAGCTCTGGAGTTTATTGATTTTGTAACCATATTCCCGGAACTTACACCGCTTGACTTGATTAAATATTTAAAGCCGGACATTCTTATTAAAGGCGGGGACTGGCCTGAAGATAAGGTTGTCGGAAGGGATGAAGTCAAGAAATGGGGAGGCCGCGTAGTGCTTATTCCGGAAATCGAAGGCAAATCAACAACAAACATTGTGGAAAAAATAAAAACAGTATACTGTGGCGGCAAATAAGTTGATTTCAGGTACCAGGCGGCAGTTGAATTTTTTCCTTTACAAAAAAATATCCATTATGTAATAGATGCAAAACAAAGCTATTTATCAAAAGGGAGTGGCGCCATTGGAAAAACAAGTCCATTTTAAGCCGGAAAAACTGGAAGCATTCCGAGCAATGCTCAACCAGAAAATAAATGAGCTGCTGAGCGAAGCGGGTAAAACTGTTTCGGAAATGACCAGCGGCAAGGAAAATTTTCCCGATCCTAATGACAGGGCATCTCTGGAATCAGACAGGAATTTTGAGCTGCGCATCCGGGATCGAGAACGCAAACTTATTCTGAAAATGCAGGAAGCCATAAAAAGAATCGATGACGGAATTTTTGGAATTTGTGAAGTATGCGGCGGGCCGATTTCCGAAAAGAGATTAATGGCAAGACCCGTCACAACCCTTTGCATTGATTGTAAAACAAAACAGGAAAAAATCGAAAAGCTCAAAGGCGAATAATATCAACATACAGACAGTTTGAAAAACGCTCCTCTTCTGGGGCGTTTTTTGTTGGAGCAACAAATAGGGGCCACCGGCCTAATTGACTATGTTTGCAAATATTGCCTTAAATATTCCCACCGATCATTTATTTACCTATGAAGTTCCCGCAGACCTTCAGGAACAGGCGACCATAGGAAAGCGTGTTTTTATCCCTTTCGGCCGCAGAAAACGCACCGGTTTCATCGTCGAAATCAATACTTCTTCCTGCGTGGATAAAGTAAAACCGGTAGCCGAGATACTGGACGAAGAACCGCTCTTCGGCGAAGATGACCTTAAATTTTATAAATGGACCGCCGACTATTTCATGTATCCGCTGGGCAAAACGCTTGCCGAAATCATTCCCGCCGGTTCGGAAAAGAAAGATTTCCTCTGGATTACTCCCCTGCCCCGGCCCCTTGATGTTTCCCTTTCTGCGGCACAAGAAAAAATATGCGCAATATTGCGGCAGTATCCCCAAGGAATTCCTCTGGGCAATCTCGGTAAACTAAGCGGCACAAAAAACATTACAAAAATAATATATGATCTGCACCTGGCCGGTCTGGTACAAATTGACGAAAAGCAGAAGCGCCAACTGGCACCACACCGGGAAAAAATCGTGATGCTTAATCCGGATAAAATCCCTGCCGAAAGATTATCGGAAAAACAAAAAGCTCTCATTGCCTTTCTTCAGGAAAGAAAAGCAATGGCTTTGAACGATTTGATTCAAGAATCGGGCACATCCTACGCAATAATCAAAAGACTTCACGATAAGGGGATCATTAAATTTTCCGAAACCGAGAAGATACGCACAACCGCTATGGAATCAGCAATCGGCCAAAATGAAATTCCGGTTGTCTTAAACTCTCATCAGCAAAAAGCGCTGCTTACTATTTCCACCAACCTGGGGAAAAATGTTTTTACACCGCTGCTTTTGCATGGCGTTACGGGAAGCGGGAAAACCGAAGTCTATTTAGAGGCCATTGCAAACGCACTGAAAAATAACGGCAGTGCAATTTATCTGGTTCCGGAAATAGCCCTGACTCCGCAACTCATAGCCCGCATCCAGGGACGCTTTGATCACGGACAGATTGCCGTCCTGCACAGCGGAATTGCGGAATCCGTACGTTACGACCAATGGCGGCAAATCAAGCGCGGCCGGATCAAACTGGTAATTGGAGCACGCTCCGCCCTTTTTGCCCCGCTGCCGGATTTAAAATTGATTGTCATCGACGAAGAACACGATGCTTCCTACAAGCAGGATGAACGGCTCTGTTATCACGCCCGCGATCTTGCGGTTGTCAAAGCCAGGTTTAATAATGCCGTTGTAGTACTGGGATCGGCAACACCGGGTATTCGTACATATTTCAATGCCCGGAACAAAAAATATTTCTGTCTGGAAATTCCCGAGCGTGTGGGGAATAAACCGCTACCCGGAATTGAAATCATCGATATGAAAACCAAAGATGATGCTGCCGGTAAAACTCCGGTTTTCTCCGCTGAATTAATTGCCGCCGTTGAAACAACTCTGCTAAAAAAAGAACAGACGCTGCTTTTTTTGAACAAGCGCGGTTTTGACACGTTTCTTGTCTGTGCCGCCTGCGGTTATAATTTTCGCTGCCCTAATTGCGCGGTTTCTTTAAAGAACCACGCTGCCGAAGGCGTAATCAAATGCCATTACTGCAACTACACACAAAAAGCATTGCCGGTTTGTCCCTCCTGCGGAGGCAGTCGTATTTTAAGCTACGGCACGGGGACACAAAAACTGGAGGCGGAAATAAAAAAACTTTTCCCGGAAGCCCGCATTGAGAGAATGGATTCGGATACAACAGCGGCCAGGGGAGCACAGGAAAAAATACTGCAAAAACTCCAGCGACGGGAAATTGACATTCTCGTGGGTACGCAGATGATTACCAAAGGACATGATTTCCCTTTCATAACGCTCGTTGGCGTCATCTCCGCCGACACGGCTTTGAATATGCCTGATTTTCGCGCCGCGGAAAAAACATTTCAGCAATTAATTCAGGTCGCCGGACGCGGCGGACGCGGCACCGCTCCCGCCAGAGTTCTCATTCAGACTTTCAATCCGCAGCATTACGCCTTAAAACATGTCCGGAAGCACGATTACAAATCTTTTTATGAAGAGGAGATCGCCATCCGTAAAGATTTTAAATATCCGCCTTTCAGCCGGATTATCAACTTACGGCTCTCGGCGACAAAAAAAGATGTTCTCGAGACGCAGGCCGATCTGCTGGGAAAAACGGCAAAAAAGCTGGCCGCCCGGCAGAGAAACAAGGTGGAAATAATCGGCCCGGCGGAATCACCGCTGGCAAAAATTCAAGGCCGCTGGCGCAGGCAAATGCTGCTCAAAAGTGAAAATGCCGGCAGTCTGCATCAACTTGTCCGGGAACTTTTACAGCAGGTGGGTAAAAGTGCCGTTCGGATTACCGTTGATGTCGATCCGGAAAATTTCATGTAACACATCCGCTATTATCTTCCGTTCCGGCCACACTGGAAATCATCCGGTAATACCCGACAATGACATTTAACCTGAGGTATGCTATAAATCAAACATCGGGACAACTCCCGGTCTAACGGCGTTGATCCAGGATTTCAGCAATCAGTCCCGGTCAGCGAAGAATATCTTTATAAAGGAATAACCTGAACCCGGAACTAAGGAGAAAGATTTATGCACCGTCTTATCGATGAAAAAATGGTTGAACTCATCCGCACCACCGGAAAAACATTTGCCGACCTTCCCGATCGTATCGAGATCATGGATTCTCTGCATCTGCCTTATGATCGCCCTGCGGACAATGCCGTCATCATGGGCTGCCAGAATCTGAAACTGGTACCTTCGACCTTGCAGGCTCTTTCCCGCATTCTGCAAAGAGGCGGCATGAGTTACACCTTTCTTGGACAGGAATACTGTTGCGGCAACTATCTTTATCGTCCGGCAATGAAAGCAAAAGATGAAGAGGCAATGACTGAATGCCGTTCTCTTTCCAAAGAATTTATCAGTAGAAACATTGCTGCGGCTAAAAAATTAGGCGCCCGGCGGATTATTATATTTTGCACTCCCTGTTATCCCGTATACAAATACGCATTCCCTGAAGAAAATATCGTTTTTTATTCCCGGGCGTTGAGCGAAGTTATCGGGAATTCTTCATGGCCTCATGAGATCGATTATTATGCCGGCTGCTACAAACTCCACCGCAATCTCGCCCGCGTCCCCATGGATCTTAAATCAACCAATGATGTTTTCGAAAAAATACCGGATCTCTCCATAAACCGGATCAGTGCCCCTTCCTGCTGTTACAGCTCTCCAGGCCTTGCCCATATGATCGATCATGTGAAGACCGATTGTATGGTTCATATCTGCACGGGGTGCTATTTCCAGGCCGCAAACAATATACCTCAGGAAAGACATGTAAAAATCATGATGCTTCCTGATTTTATCGACCGGATACAAACCGGAGGCACATCTTCCTGATTAAAAGGATTATCCGCTGTTTTTTGACTCGACCCCATTACAACTCTATGCTAGTATCTATTCAGCACTCGGGGTCTTTTATATTTCAGGCAAAAGCTCTGCAAAGTGTATCCACCCGATAAAAGACACACAAACCATTGAGGGGTGATTTTTATGAATAAAGATATCTCTGTTTTAATTGCCGACGATAATGAAATGATGTGTAGCCTCATCAGGATTATGCTGGAAAAAAATGGTTTTAAAAATATCATTGAAGTGCACGACGGGACATCGGCTTTTAATACCATTAAGGCCCGGAAGATTGATTTGATTATCGCTGACTGGCATATGGAGGGAATATCGGGTATAGAGCTTTTGCAAAAAGTCAGGGCCGATGAAAAAATTTCCGGCACACCATTCATCATCGTATCGGTGGAAGGTCTTGATGTGAGTATCGACAAGGCTTTCCAGTATGGCGTTGATGAATTTATTTCCAAGCCCTTCCGCATGGAAGTATTCATGGAAAAAATCACAAAAGTTATGGAAAAATCATCTTGATGCAATGTGTGCATAAAAAAGGTAAATTATGAATGTCAAATACATCAATGCCTTTATTGAAAGTGCCGTTAATGTGTTGAAAGTTATGGCTTTTATTGACGCCACACCAGGTAAACCATACGCCAAGCAGGATCAAACCGCCCGGGGTGATTTTTCCGGGCTCATCACCTTTTCCGGATCGGTGACCGGATCACTGGCTTTGAGTTTCTCCGAATCATGTATTTATAAAATCGTATCCAATATGCTGGGTGAAAATCAGGAAACAAGCAACATGGTTAAAAATGCGGCCGGTGAGCTGACCAATATGATATCCGGGGACGCCCGGAAGCGATTGCAGAGTCAGGGTCTCATTATTCAAGCGGATATTCCCGTTATTTTATCCGGTAAAGACCACCTGATAAAGCACGTACTTACCGGTCCGAGCATTATAGTCCCTTTTGAAACCGCTTTTGGTGCCTTTGTTGTGGATATAAACATAAAAGATGTAAAATAATGCGTTAAATGACCGGTATCGCAATTTACCCGGCATCAGACGCTGCAAATCATACCACCGGAGCAGAAATTAATTGTCGTTGACGGAGAATTTCTGCTCAGTACTAACCCTTGCACATGATAAAAAGCGCCTGTATTTAACTTTCCGGGAGACCAGATTATGGATGTCTTTTTTTACGAAGCCTTTGCCGAGGAAGAAAAAATTCTGAGAGAGATGATGGGAAATACCATTACCTGTGATTATACCCCTCAGACGATACAGGAAGCAGGCCATGTATCTCCTCCCGCCAGTATTATCAGTATTCGAACACAGTCGGTCATTCCTTCAGCCTGGGCGGGAAAAATGGAGGGCCTCTTAAGCCGGACTACCGGCTATGATCATCTTGCCGCCTACCTTACAACTATCCCCAACGCCCTTCCCTGCGGCTATCTTACAGAATACGCCACCCGTGCGGTGGCTGAACAGGCCATAATGATGATGATGGCGCTTTTCCGGAAACTTCCCCGGCAGATGCTGCAATTCCCCGACTTCACCAGAGATAATCTGACCGGTGTGGAATGTGCCGGTAAAAATGTGCTTGTTGTGGGAATTGGACGCATCGGCAGCGAAATTGCCTCCATCGCCCGCGCCATTGGCATGAACGTAAAAGGAGTTGATCTGGTCGAACGGTATATCTCTACAAGTTATATCGATAAGATCGAAGGAATCCGCTGGGCTGATGTTGTGATTTGTGCAATGAATCTGACCAAAGAAAATACGGAATACTTCACCTATGATCTGCTGCGTCAGGGTAAAAAAGGAGTCATGTTCATCAACATCGCCCGGGGCGAACATGCGCGAACGGCTGATTTACTCAGGCTTTTGCAGGAAGGGCACCTGGGTGCCGTTGGTCTCGATGTTTTTGAAAATGAACCGGCGGTTGCCGTTTCCCTGCGCAATCCGGCCAATCCCCAGACTCCGGAAGCCGCAGTAATCAGGAAAATGTTGCGCCGTCCCGATGTCATCTGCACACCTCATAACGCTTTCAACACCGCAGAGGCAGTCGCACGCAAGGCACGCTTTACCGTGGAACAGATACAGTATTTTCTGAAACACAAAGACTTTACGACGAAGCTGGTTTGAATAACGCTCATTGCTCTTTTTCCGCAGTAATCGTAAACTAAAAGACGATTATATCAGCGGCGACAATAGGTCATAATTTTTTTGATAATGCCCTTCGTTCCGTATAAGCCCTTGACAGGGGAACATTATTATTGTGATGTATTAAACTGGAAGAGAGTAAAATATGAACCACAATGATCAGGTATCCCGTTATGAAGTCAACCGTAATGTGCGAATAATCTTCACACGCCACGATGCAGACATGACCAGGATCGACTACTCCTTTATGGGTAACACGGTTTATCTTTACGGCGATCTGGCCAGACACGACAGTGATTTTTCCCCGCAGGAAATTGAAGTCATGGCCAAAGAACTTTCCGCCCTGCCCCATGTCCGGGACATTCAATTTAATCTCAATAACTGGCTGGTACTCTCTTCGGGCGACTCCTGGAAGGTCAGTTTGACAAGAAAATCCTCTGCACCCGGGGTGGTCCGTCAGGGAGGAAATCTTGCCGATTCCACCACTATCATTGAAAAAGCGGAAGATCTGGAAGTTGTAATCGACGACATTACCAGAGAATCATCAACACGAGAAAAAAAATAAGCGGACTTACTTCGTTCTTACCTGCAATGCCGAAAAAGTATTCAGTACGGCGATGATTGCCCCCAGCAGGAAGACATACTGATATCCCCATTTGATCCAGATAAAACCACCCGCAAGAGCGACTGTAATGGAAAAAAAGTGATCGATCGTGACACCCATGGTCAGGGTCTGACTGACATCTTCCGGTTTGACGGCTATTTTATGCAGATATGTCGCCCGGGCCATACTCACCGACATAAGCAATTGATCGACAACATAACAGCAAAAAGCAATATACATGGCGGCCGTCTCGGAAAAAACGTTTTTGGAAAAGCCGTAACAAAGACAGACAAAGATCAGTATCACCGCCTCGGCCGTCAGGATGAATCTTTCACCAAACCGGTCAATTGCCTGGCCCAAAAGCGGCTTGAAAAAAATGCCGATG
>MVRV01000069.1 GCA_002068015.1 Smithella sp. PtaU1.Bin162 | reverse complement strand
GATCATTTTCCCCTTCAAGATCACTGCATTATTATTTTAGTCATTTTTTCAATGAACTACCCCCAAGCAAGCTGCATGGTATCATAAATGGTGATTGCAAATACCGGTGTTTAAAACCGCATTTTTTTTCACGGGCCTGTTCTGCAGAAGAAAAGCCGTGTTTTGATATATTCTGAAAAATTTTCCCTCTGTTGCTTTCAATTATAACTTGAACGACCGTCAAGTTTTTGCTAAGGAAGAAGCTATTCTTAACATACTACTTCAGGATAGAATTTTTCAAGATGTTAAATAAGAAACTCTTCGGAATTTACGTAATATTTTTTTTATTCCTGTTTCCTCTGCAATCATTTTCCACGGTATCAACGCGTGCGGAAAATATTCCGGACTCTATTATTTCCGTTTCCTCCGGTTATGTTATTGTCGTAGATAAGCAATATCAAAAATTATATGTGTTTAAAAAAAACGGCTCCTTTACAAAAGTTTTTGAGGCACCCTGTTCAACAGGTAAAAATCAAGGCGCTAAACAAAGCGCCGGAGATGCCAAAACTCCCAACGGTGTTTTTTTTGCAACTAAAATTCTGCGCAATCCCGGTCCGCCTGAAACTTACGGGACACTCGCCTTCCCTCTCGATTATCCCACCCTCTCCGATAAAAGGGCGGGACGTAACGGAAATAATATCTGGATCCATGGAACAACCAAACCATTGACCCCATTACAATCCAACGGGTGTGTCGTATTGCGTGACGGTGATTTGCACCGCCTTCTCGATCTTATTTATTTTTACAAAACACCGGTCATCATACAGGAATCAATTAACTGGATTTCGCAAAATCAAATACCTTCAGCAAAAGAAGATCTGGAACGTATTTTAAACTTGTGGAATAAATATTCCATGGATGGAGACATGAAGTCTTTTGATGCCTTATACCTGCCCGGTGCGGAAATTAAAGGCAAGAAAAGAGAAGAGCTTATCCGCAAATTTAAATCCCTGAGACTGATCAACAACCATTTTCTTCTGCAACCGCGTGATGTTTCCATTTTAAGGCAGGAAAATACAGCCATAATCATGTTCGATCAGATAGCAGCTATAAACAGTGATAATTCCTTTCAGGGATCATATAACAGGCTTGTCTTGGAGAGATTAAACAATAAATGGTATGTCGTTGATGATGTCGCTGCACCGCCGACAACGATAGTGGCAAGTACGGATAAGAGTTCAGCCGGCACTGTTCCTAAAAAAGATGAACCCAAAACCGATGCCCGGGGAGAAGTTGCAGCCCTGGTTAATAAATGGGTGGCCAGCTGGAAATCCGGCGATCTGAAAACCTTCCGGAGCTGTTACGCTGCAAACTTTAAATCAAAAAACATGAATCTTAATGAGTGGGTAGCTCATAAGAATGAGGTTCGCCGCCGCAGCAAAAACATCAATATCCGGATAGATAATCTTCGCATAACAGTTGATACAATCAATGCAACAGCTACCTTTACGCAATACTACAGTTCATCAATTCTGAAAAGCAAGAGTTCAAAAAAGCTGGAGATCAAGAAAATTGAAGGTGAATGGAAGATTCTCCGGGAAACTACCTGAAGCCGATCACTATTTCACCAATACTCGACAGATATTTTCCTATAATGAAGCATATTCTTAAAAAAGAAAATCTGGAGATGTTTTTATTATTTACTGTTGTTTTTTTAATCTCCGGGTTTTTCTCAATATTTGGCATTGATGGACATCACGATGGAATAATGTTCAAACCATCGCTGGATGTTGCACGGGGATTTACCTTATTCAAGGATACCTTTAATCAATATGGCGCTCTGACAATATTCATTCAATCTTTGGCAATAAAAATTTTTGGTGAGCATCTTCTAGTTATCAAATTACTGACGGCATTTTTCTATGCTCTTACCGCTTTAGTTATTTGGAAAATATGGATTAATTTATTGCCCAGGTATCTGGTATATTTAATATTGTTTCTTTATATATTTCTTGCTCCTTATTTCTTCTGGCCGTTTTCCCCCTCATCTTCGGTTTACGCTCTGTTTTTTCAAATGTTCAGCATTTATTGCCTCTGCAAATTCTTAAAAGATGAAAATACTAACTACTTGATACTGTCAGGAATCAATGCATCTCTGGCATTTTGGTGCAAACAACCGATAGGCATGTTCCTTTTTTTGGCAGTAACCGGATATTTTATTTTTACAGGGATATTGGAAAAAAAGTTCAGAGATTTGTTCAGAAATCTGCTTTATTATGTAATCGGTTACTTGTCTGTTTTTATCTTCATGATGCTGATAATCTTGTTGAGCGGTGCTATCCAGGATTGGTGGATACAATCAATAGAGTTCGCCTATATGTTTTTACAGAACAACGGCGAAACAGGAATAACCAAAATAATCTCCTGCCTGTTTCCAACCGAGCCGGAAAATAGCATTTTTCTGGTAATGCCGATAATTTCCATCCTATTTTTTATAAAGATTCTTATAGAACTAATATTTTGCGACGGCAAATTGAACAGTAAAAACAAAGTTCTTCTTGTCCTAACCGTCACAGCAATGGCTTCGTGGCTGCAATATTACCCGGTAGCGTGCTATCGGCATTTGTACTGGGGATCTATTCCCATGATAGGTTTGGTGATTTATTTTATCTATAGTCTTTTTATTAAATACAACCGTGTAGTTTCGTTTTCCATGTTAATTTTCATTGTTTTTGTCATCTTTGGTAAGGCTGTAAACATGAGAATAATCAATGGATATGAAAAAATAACCCAAAAACATGAAAAATATGAGACGATTAGGAAACCAGATATACTATCAGGGATAAAAGTATCACCGGATGAAGTTCTTTTTTATAAAGAGTTGGATTCTTATATCAGAAACTTTCTGGAAAATAATCCCTCGGGTTATATTATCAATTTAACTCCCGATGCTTTGTGGGTTACTTTAGGAGGAAACAGAAAAAATCTGCACAAAATGCATGTGAACTGGCCGGGTATTGTTAAGGCCAAGTACCCTGAATGGGAAACACTAGTCATTAATAACAGATATAATTCCTTATTCTTAAGCAATACACAACGTGATTTTCCGCACTTAATATTGATCAAAAGCCTCCGGCCGGCATTTTACAGTACAGGTGCCCATCACCTCAAAAGCTTGAGGGAATCCATGGCGAAACAACCTGATTATGCAGCTTTTGTCACTTCCCAAAAACTGGACAAAATAAATAAAACACCCGCTCAGACAGAGTGAAGATTGTTTACCTGCCCTTAGCTATCAAAATATTTCATTATAACCTTCAGCATTTACATACAAATTGGGAAACGTTGCAGGTGAGTAGCAAATGCAACATGTTGATTTTAAATGGAGGCGGCATCCGGATTTGAACCGGAGAATAACGGTTTTGCAGACCGCTGCCTTAGCCACTTGGCTATGCCGCCACAAAAAAAATGGAGCGGGCGAACGGATTTGAACCGTCGACGTCTACCTTGGCAAGGTAGCACTCTACCACTGAGTTACGCCCGCTCATCAAGAACGCGGTGAATATAACAAATAAAGTCTTCTTGTCAACAAAAAAGTGCAGTGCTTTGAATGAATTAATTTTTTAATCTGCTGTTTCCCGTTTTTCTGCGGCCTTCATTAATTCATTCTTAATAAATCATTTCGCCGAAACACGACGATAAAATTTAACACAGTAGTCCGTACCTGAATATATTGTTAAAAAGAAGGCGATATAGAGAATTATCATACCGACAAAATGGGCATCAATACCAAAAATCGGATAATGAATCATTAATGCAGTTACGGCAATTATTTGAGCCAAAGTTTTCTGCTTGCCTAAACGGCTCGCCTGAATAAAGAGACCATCGGAAGAAGAAATGCTTCGAATCCCGTCCACGATCAAATCCCGCATAATTGTTATAGCAACTATCCAGGCCGGAATGCGGCCGATGGGAATCATCAGGATCATTGCCGTATTGACAATTAGTTTATCGGCAATGGGATCAAGGAATTTGCCCATGGTAGTTATAAGCTGATATTTTCGCGCAATATATCCGTCGACAAAATCAGTAATTGACGCGGCAACGAATAAGGCCGCCAGAACAAAGCTCCAGAATTCACCCGGAGATGCAAGCAGGATAAAAAGAAAAGGCACAACACCGATTCTTATTAAGGTAATCGTATTGGGTAAATTTAATGTTTTGTGTCCGGCAATCATTATTTTCCGATCGTATTAAATTTTATAATGGGAATAATGAATCTCATATTATTTTTTAGGTACCTTTTCCCAATCTTCTAAAAACATTGCAATCCCCTTATCAGTTAAAGGATGCTTGGCAAGCTGACCAATTACTTTAAAGGGAATGGTGGCAATATCCGCACCCATTAACGCCGCATCTAAAACGTGTCGCGGATGACGAATGCTTGCAACAATTACCTCCGTTTCATATCCGTAATTATCAAATATGGACAGTATCTGTTCAACCAGTTCCATACCGTCGTGGGCAATATCATCGAGCCTGCCGACAAATGGGCTTACATACCTGGCACCGGCTTTTGCCGCCATCAAAGCCTGCAAGGGAGAAAAGATCAAAGTTGAATTCACATCTATTCCGGCATCGGCAAACATTCTGGTCGCTTTGAGTCCTTCGGTACAAATGGGAACTTTAATCACTACATTTTCGCCCAAACGAGCCAGTTTTTTACCTTCGGCAAACATGGCCTTGGCTTCCATACTTACAACTTCCAGGCTTACCGGCCCCTTTACAGATTTAAGTATCTCTTTAACTACAGCGTCGAATCCTTTTTTCTCCTTGGCAATAAGCGAAGGATTGGTCGTGACACCGTCGACCATCCCCAAACTTAAACCTTCCTTAATTTCATCGATATTCGCCGTATCAATAAAAAATTTCATAATTCCCCCTATTGCTGCTTTTTATTATTTTTTCCCGCAATGTAACATTCATAGCATTCTTTACTGCAAAAGAAATAATTTTTACCAGCTATTTCTTTTTTATAGGCCTGACTCACGGGAATATAGGTATGACAAACAGGGTCTTCCACCAGATCTTCTCCGGAAATCTGCGTTGATTTAAATCCGGCATTATTTCCTTTAATTGCTTTTGCCCTGCGGAAAAAATTAATTACCCTGTAGAGCAGATAAATCACAACAAGAAATATGATAACTCGGAGCAGCATAAATAATAACCTGCCTACCTTGATTGTCCGGTGTAATTATTTTTACCCGGTACTCGTCCGTCCTGCTTTACGTTTTGGAATAAGGAGGGACTTAAATATTCAACAATTTTCCGATCATTGAGCCGATCTTTTAATCCACGCACTGAAACCCCAAAAACGGGATGGATAAAATAAGAGGCAACTTCATTGAGCGGTTCCAGAACAAAACGTCTCTTATGAATTTCCGGATGCGGTACCTGCAAATCCGGTTCGTCGATTATATCCTGCCCATAAAAAAGCAAATCAAGATCAATAATCCTGGGACCGCCTTTAATCTCCCTTTTTCTACCCATTGCATTTTCGATACTCTGTAAAGCATGCAAAAGCTCATTCGGCGTAAGTCCGGTCTTAATTTCAACTACGGCATTAACAAACCAATCCTGATTTTCGATGCCGACAGGCTCCGACTTATAAAAAGAAGATACTCCCGTTAATTGGGTCGCCCTTATTTGGGAAAGACGGTAAACGGCATCCCGACAATTTTGCAACGCATCGCCCAAGTTGGAACCAATACCGATATAGCAGTAAATTCCATTCAAAATCTTACGGACCACTTTTACCGATTATTTATTTTTTTCCCTAAGCCCCAGAACATCCTGCATATCATACAAGCCGTTTTTTTGATCAACAATCCACCGGGCCGCACGAATCGCCCCTTTGGCGAAATTATCGCGGCTATGCGCACGATGAATGAATTCCAGCCTTTCTCCTACACCGCCGAAAATGACCGTATGCTCACCGACGATGTCTCCGGCACGAACCGTCTGAATACCTATTTCTTTCTTTGTTCTTTCGCCGATCATACCCTTTCTTGCATAAACACCGACATCGTCGAGATTGCGTTCCAATTTATCGGCAATAACCTGCGCCATTTTCATTGCAGTGCCGCTGGGAGCATCTTTTTTCAGATGATGATGAGCTTCGACAATTTCCACGTCATAATCGTCTTTAAGAATTCCGGCACAATACTCCAGAACCTTGAACATGACGTTGACACCGACACTCATATTAGGCGCAAGAACACAGCGCGTTTTTTCGGCCAATTCTCTGACCTTTTTCATCTCTTCAGATGTGAAGCCGGTGGAACCGATAACAATTGCCCGCTTCTTTTCCGCAGCAGTTTTTAAGTTATGAAGAGATGCTTCATGGCTCGTAAAGTCAATAACAACGTCCGCCTGATCCAGACAATCAGTTAACTTGTCACAAACCAGCACTCCGGTTTTTCCCAAACCCAGCGCAAGACCGATATCACTTCCAATGATCGGATGTCCGGCGAGATCAACGGCGCCTGTTACCTTAATGTCATTCATCGGGGCAATAAGGCTGATAATTCTGCCGCCCATTCTCCCACCGGCTCCGGTAACAATGACTTTAACCATAAAATTCTCTCCTTAATCTTAATCTTTTAATAAATTTGTATTGCTTCCGCCCGGCTGTTCAATTTTCCGTAAAGATTCAATCAAACAGCTATTTAATCAATCCGTAACTGACCATTACTTTTCTTAATTTTTCCAGATTGCCGTCAGACATTTTGCACAACGGCAGACGGTATTCGTATTGAATTTTACCCATCAAAGACAGCGCCGCTTTTGCCGGAATAGGATTCACTTCCATAAAAAGAGCCTCAATCAACGGACTCATCTTATGATGCAGTGCTTTGGCGCGTTCCAGATCTTTTGCAGCAAAAGCATCAACAAGCCCCGCCATATCCGCCGGAGCAACATTGGAAATAACGGAAATGATTCCCGCACCACCCATGGCCAGAAGAGGCAAAGTAAAAATATCATCACCGGACAAAACAGAAAAATTGCCGTCACAGAGACTAATAACATCACTCATCTGCTTAATCGACCCGGAAGCTTCTTTAATGCCGACAATATTTTTTATTTTGGCCAGTTTCGCCACCATTTCCGGCATAAGATTAACGCCTGTGCGGCTTGGTATATTGTAGGGCAAAATGGGAATGGGAACGTTTTCAGCAATCATTTTAAAATGCTGATAAAGCCCCTCCTGAGTAGGACGATTATAGTAGGGACAGACAATCAGTGCTCCGTCGGCACCTGCCTCATATGCATGTTTGGTTAAACGCAACGCCTCCGCTGTGCTGTTGGAACCTGTCCCGGCAATAACCGGCACTCTTTTTTTCACCGCATTGATGGTAATTTCTATAACGCGATCGTGCTCCTCGTGGCTGAGAGTCGCCGATTCTCCCGTTGTCCCGCAGGGGACAATCCCATCCGTTCCGTTGGCTATCTGGAATTCAATTAATTCCCGCAAAGCTTTTTCATCAACGCTCCCGTTTTTAAACGGCGTGACAATAGCAACCAATGCTCCCTTAAACATATAAAATATCCTCCTGATGGTTTCTCAATTATTTAAAATTTACTTCTATCGTTGATGCTTCTGAACAATTCCCGTTTCCTTCACAAAGCAGCAGACGATAACCGTATATCCTCCCTCTTTCGACGTTTATATCGGTAAAGCTCAGCATTCCCGGTTCTTTTTCCGCAGTCGTCTCAGCTTTTACGGAAATCCGGCCGATTTTTGTAAATGTTCGCGGACAATTTTTACATTCATTTCCCGGCGTACCGGCTTCACTTCTTTCTATATCAATACTGTTAATTATTCCATTTTTATCATTTAATCTCCACTGCAGCGTCACCGTCTTTTCGGTTGAAAAGGCCTCCAGCCCCTCAATCACTTGTTTTTCTACAGGCGGCACCGAATATGGAGCAGGGTTTCCCTTGAAACCGCAACCCATCAACATTATCAACAATAATGCTGCCGGCAGCAAATAATTATTTCTGGACGGACTGCTTTTCAATTTCTCTGATCCTTTTCAAAACTGCCGCCGTTGCAGTACCCCCGATATGGTTGCGGGAATTGACCGCCTTCTCCAATTTGATATTTTCCTGAATATCGGCACGAAAACCGTTATAAAATTTTTGATAATCCGCAAGTGACAGATTATCCAGATTTTTTTTATTGCGCAGGCAATAGGCAACGATTTTCCCGACAATTTCATGTGACTTGCGAAAAGGCACACCTTTTTTCACCAGATATTCGGCAACATCGGTGGCCGTGGAAAATCCGCCATAAGCAGCCTGATACATTTTTGCGGAATGGAATTTCGTCTGCCCGATCATTTCCGTAAATATGGAAAGACAATCCTTCACGGTGTCAACCGCATCAAAAAGCGGTTCCTTGTCTTCCTGCAAATCACGGTTGTAGGTCATAGGAAGTCCCTTGAGAATCGTCATTATCGCTAAAAGGTCACCGTAAACCCGTCCGCACTTGCCGCGGATTAATTCGGCAACATCCGGATTTTTCTTCTGCGGCATAATGCTGCTGCCGGTTGTATAGGCATCGGAAATTTCCACAAAACCGAATTCGTCCGTGGACCATAAAACCAAATCTTCACAAAAACGGCTTAAATGCATCATAATAAGCGCTGCCGCAAAAATGAATTCCGCTATAAAATCACGATCGGCGACCGTATCCATGCTGTTTTGGCTGATTACGGGGAATTTCAATTTTTTAGCCGTCTGCCTGCGGTCAATGGGTAAAGTCGTGCCGGCCAACGCCGCCGCCCCTAACGGCAATACATTAAATCTGTCTTTGCAGTTTTGCAGCCTTTCCGCATCACGGGCAAACATATCCCAAAATGCAAGCAGGTAATGAGCTAGCAAAACCGGTTGCGCTTTCTGCATGTGGGTATAACCGGGCATAATTGTTGAAATTTCATTTTTCGCCGATCGAACGAGCTGTTCCTGCAGCTTATGCAGGAGAAGAAAAATATCATCAACTTCCCTGCGGAGAAAAAGCCTTACATCCAAAACGATCTGATCATTGCGGCTTCTCGCCGTATGGAGTTTCCCTCCGGTTTCACCGGTACGCCTGATCAGTTCTCGTTCGATCGCCATATGGATATCTTCGTCGGACAAATCAAATAAAATCTTACCCTGGTTCATATCTTTTAAAATACTTTCCAGTGCTTTTATAATTTTTCCGGCTTCGGCCGGGGTAATTATACCCTGTCCGGCCAACATTGTAACATGGGCAATGCTCCCTTCGATATCATATTTGTACAATCTTTGATCAAAGGAAATGGAAGCGGTAAATTTTTCCACATTCTTAGCCGTTGGCTTCTGAAAACGGCCGCTCCACGGTTTCTTATTGCCAGCCATAGATATTATCTCCGCATTTTCAACAATTTATTTTTTGAGCATCTTTGAAATAATCAGCCGCAAAGCATTTAACTTGATAAAGCCCTTGGCGTCTTTCTGATTATAGACCTGATCTTTTTCAAAAGTAGCATGAGCTTCACTGTACAGCGAATAAGGAGATTTACGACCGACGACAATACTGTTGCCTTTATATAATTTCATGCGGACCGTTCCGGTGACAGTTTCCTGCGTTGCATCGATATATGTCTGCAGGGTCTGCATCTCCGGTGCATACCAGAAACCATTGTAGGCAAGTTGAGCATATTTCGGTGTCAGGGAATCACGCATCAGCATAACTTCCCTGTCCATGGTAATGGATTCCAGGGCGCGATGCGCCGCCCAGAGTACAGTGCCGCCGGGAGTCTCATAAACACCGCGTGATTTCATTCCGACAAAGCGGTTTTCCACCATATCGACACGGCCGATACCATTCGCTCCGGCAAGGATATTCATGCGATCCATCAGTTTGGCCGGAGACATTTTTTTGCCGTCTATGGCTACGGGATTGCCTTTTTTAAAATCAATCTCCACATAGGTTGGTTTATCCGGCGCCGCTTCCGGCGATTTGGTCAATATAAAAATATCTTCCGGCGGTTCCGCCCAGGGATCTTCCAGTATTGCTCCTTCATGGGAGATATGCAGAAGGTTGCGATCTGAACTATAGGGCTTGTCCTTCGTCAGTGGCAAAGGAATTTTATGTTTTGCGGCATAGTTGAACATGGACTCCCGGGAGTCGAAATGCCAGTTGTCGTCTTTCCAGACGGCAATAATTTTTATTCCGGGGTTCAGGGCATAATAAGTAAGCTCAAAGCGAACCTGGTCGTTTCCTTTTCCGGTAGCGCCGTGTGATACGGCATCAGCACCTTCTTTTTGGGCAATTTCAATTTGTTTTTTGGCAATTAAAGGTCTGGCGAGCGATGTTCCCAGAAGATAGGTGCCTTCATAAATCGCGTTGGCTCGAAGCGCCGGAAACACAAAGTCACGGGCAAATTCTTCTCTCAGATCCTCAATGTATATTTTACTGGCACCCGTGTTAATCGCCTTCTCTTTTAGGCCGTCCAGCTCCTCTTTTTGCCCCACGTCCGCGGCAAAGCAGATAACTTCACATTTATAAGTTTCAATCAGCCAGCGCACAATCACCGATGTGTCCAATCCGCCGGAATACGCCAATACAACTTTTTTAATTTTTGTCGACAAGGTCAATTCCTCCTAAAGTAATATTTCCAAGATTGCTTTTTGCACATGCAACCGGTTTTCCGCTTCATCAATTACCACCGAATGCGGACCTTCGATAACATCAGCGGTAATTTCCTCCCCGCGGTGTGCCGGCAAACAATGCATAACAATGGCATCTTTTTTTGCTCTTTTTAAAATGTTCTCATTAATTTGATACTTTTTAAAAACTTTTTTCCTCTCTTCATGCTCCGCCTCCTGCCCCATACTGGCCCAGACATCGGTATAAAGAACATCCGCATTTTCCGCAGCCTCAAAAGGATCACGATACAGGGCAATACCTTCTGCGGCTTCTTTTATACTTCTGTCCATAATGTCGCAATCAGGATCGTAACCTTCCGGACAGGCCAGCGCAAGTCCCAAAGGTAATCTTGCCGCTGCTTCTATCCAGGTATTGGCAACGTTGTTGCCGTCACCGATATAGGCAATCTTCAGCCCCTTGTATGATCCTTTCTTTTCCGTAATTGTAAATAAATCACTCAATATCTGGCAGGGATGTAAAAGATCAGTCAATCCGTTGATTACGGGAATCTCCGCATAACGGGCAAATTCTTCCACACTGGCCTGCGCATATGTCCGAATCATTATGCCGTTCAGATACCGCGACATCATCCGGGCCGAATCGGCGATAATTTCACCGCGACCGATTTGTGTATCACGGGAATTCAAAAACAGGGCTATGCCACCCAGTTGATACATCCCCACTTCAAAGGAAATTCTCGTGCGGGTGGAAGATTTATCAAAAATCATCCCCAGAGTTTTTCCCTTTAAAGAAGCATGTACCCTGCCTTCTTTTAAAGCTTTTTTAAGCTGGCGGGCTTTTTTAAATATTTTATCGAAATCGGCAAGCTCAAGTTCGGCAACACTCAATAAATCTTTTTTCATTTGCTCTCCATCACTTCGTCCAGGGTATTGATAAGCTGATCAACATCTTGTTCGGAAATAATCAGCGGCGGAACAAAACGCAGAGTTTTACCGCCGGTGCAATTAATCAGAACTCCCTTCTTCAGGCATGCGTTGACTATATCGCCGCCTTCGATCGTCAGGCCACAGGCAAGCATCAGGCCCTTTCCTCGTACCTCTCGAATAATCGTGTGTTTGGTTTGCAGTTTCTTCAGCTGGGCAAGGAAATATTCACCCGTTTTCCGACAGCTTTCCAGAAGACCTTCTTGCAGGATCGTCTCCAGCACAGCAACGGAGGCAGCCATCGCCAGAGGATTTCCTCCGAAAGTGGATGCGTGATTACCGGGACCAAACGCCGCGGCGATTTTATTTGTAGCCAGCATCGCCCCCACCGGGAAACCATTGCCCAGAGCTTTGGCAAGCGTCATGATGTCCGGCTTTATATTCGAATGTTCGTAAGCAAACAGTTTGCCGGTTCTGCCAATGCCTGTCTGAACTTCATCAACAATCAGCAGAATATTGTGCCGGTCGCACATTTTTCGTACCTGAGTCAGATATTGATCCCCGGGAATGTTAACCCCGCCTTCTCCCTGGATCGGTTCCAGCATTATACCGCATGTCTTCTGCGTGATAGCGGCCTCCAGAGCATTCACATCATTGAAAGGGACATAGGTAAAACCGTCCAGAAGCGGTGTAAAACCGAACTGAAATTTCTCCTGACCGGTAGCGGTTATTGTTGCCATTGTCCGGCCGTGAAAAGAATCTTTCATGGTTATGAGTTCGAATTTATCTTCTCCGAGATTTTCATGGGCATATTTGCGCGCCAGTTTTATCGCCGCTTCATTTGCTTCCGCTCCGCTGTTGCAAAAAAACACTTTATCGGCAAAAGAATTGTCAACCAGAAGTTTGGCTAATCTGGCCTGAGGCTCCGTATAATATAAATTGGAGACATGAGTTAATCTGTCGACCTGATCTTTTATTGCTGCAATTACCCGGCCGTGGGAATGTCCCAGGCTGCACACGGCAATTCCGGCAACAAAGTCAAGATACTCCTTACCTTCGACATCCCATACTTTCGATCCCGAGCCGCGAACCAGGGCAATCGGAAATCGTTTATAGGTATTCATTATATTTTCATTGGCCAGATCCATTATTTCTTTTTCATTCATTTTCTTCTCCTGTTTATCTTCCATGACTTTCTAAAGGTCTCCGAGGCAAGGCACGCAAGTCACTCGGAACGAGGCATACTTTCAGCGTACGCAGCAGTGACACGTTATGAAGTGCAACACAGCATATGAGCCTTTTGGAAAGTCATATCTACAAAACAATTTCTGTTCCTATTCCTCTATCCGTAAACACCTCCAGCAGAATAGCATGCTTGAGCCGGCCGTCAATAACATGGGTTTTCTTAACACCACCCTTAAGCGCTTTCAAACAGCACTTAACCTTGGGAAACATGCCTCCTTCAATCACACCGTCATCAATCAATTTTAGAGCTTCTTTATCGCTCATAGTATTGATTAGATTTTTGTCTTTATCCAGAATTCCCTGCACATCCGTCAATAACAGCAGTTTTTCCGCCTGGAGCGCCGCGGCTATTTCGCCGGCTACTATATCGGCATTGATGTTGTATGTTTCACTGTTTTCACCGATGCCCGTAGGGGCAATAACCGGAATAAAATTATTTTGCGCCAGCGACACAATCAACCGCGAATTCACCTGCTTTACTTTTCCGACAAGTCCGATATCAATAATTTCGGGCGGTGTATTTTTGGCCTTTTCGGCATTTAAAAAATATTTCTCCGCCTGAATCAGGTTGCCGTCCTTACCGCTCAATCCCACGGCATTACCGCCGTGCCGGTTGATCAAACCGACAATTTCCTTGTTGACCATGCCGACCAGGACCATCTCCACAATATTCATGGTTTCTTCATCGGTTACCCGCATTCCCTGAATAAATTTGGACTCCTTGCCCAGTTTTTTCAATAACGCGCCTATCTGCGGTCCACCACCGTGCACGACAACCGGATTAATGCCGATATATTTCATCATAACGACATCGCGGGCAAATTTATCCTTTAACTCATCATCAATCATGGCATGCCCGCCGTATTTAATGACTATCGTCTTGTTATAAAACCGTTTAATGTAAGGCAGAGCCTCCAGAAGAATATCCGCTCTTTCCATTGAATTAAGAATATGTTCCATTTTTAACTCCATTTATAGTATGTATCTGCTCAAGTCCTCATCTTCTATTATATCGTTCAATTTTTCATCAACATACTTTTCATCAATAGTTATTTGCTTCTTTTTCATATCCGGCGCTTCAAAGGAAATATCGTCCAGCAATGTCTCCATTATCGTATAGAGCCTGCGGGCACCGATATTTTCCGTTTTTTCATTGACCTGAGTCGCAACTTCCGCAATTCCCGCTATGGCTTCGTCGGTAAAAGTCAATTTTATCCCCTCGGTTGCCATCATTTCAACGTATTGTTTGACTAATGCGTTTTTAGGCTCGGTTAATATCCGGATAAATTCTTCTTTCCCCAGAGAATCAAGTTCCACGCGAATGGGGAAACGCCCCTGAAGTTCCGGAATCAAGTCGGAAGGTTTGGAAGCCGTAAATGCTCCGGCGGCGATAAAAAGAATGTGATCCGTTCTTACCATCCCATAGCGGCTATTGACATTGGAACCTTCAACAATGGGAAGGAGGTCTCTTTGCACACCTTCCCGGGAAACATCAGGACCGTGCGGTGAATCACTGCCGACGATTTTATCAATTTCATCTAAAAAAATAATCCCCGACTGTTCTACCCGTTCCAGAGCAGATTTCGTAACCTTATCCATGTCGATAAGCTTCTGTGCTTCTTCTTCAGTAAGTATTGTCAGCGCTTCGGAAACTTTGACCGTTCTTTTTTTCTTCTTTTGAGGGAATGCATTTCCCAGCATATCTTTAATATTGAGACCCATATCTTCCATGCCCACAGCAGAAAATATTTCAACCATGGGACCGCTTCTGGCTTCGGTCACTTCCAATTCCACCATCCGGTTGTCCAATTTGCCGTCCTTGAACAGTTGCCTTAATTTCTCTCTGGTGGCATCAGATTTTCGCGCCTGATCCTCCGTCACGGAAATATCTTCTCCCGTTGCTCCCGGAGTTGTCAGCATATCCCCCACTCTCTTTTCAACCGGTTTTGACGGAAGCAGTAAATCCAGCAATCGTTCCTCGGCAATTTCCGCCGCCCTGAGCTGAACACTGTCCTGTTCTTCCGATTTTACCATATTAATGGAAAGCTCGACCAGATCACGAATCATGGATTCGACATCACGGCCGACATATCCTACTTCCGTGAACTTGGAAGCCTCCACTTTTAAAAACGGAGAATTATCGATTTTGGCAAGCCTGCGGGCGATTTCCGTTTTACCGACGCCCGTCGGTCCAATCATAATAATGTTCTTCGGTGAAATTTCATCAGCAAGTTCTTCCGACACATTCTGCCTGCGCCATCTGTTACGCAGAGCAATGGCCACGGCTCTTTTAGCATCCGCCTGGCCGATGATATGCCGATCGAGTTTTTCCACTATTTCCCGGGGTGTCAAACCACCATTAGACAACATATTTTATTTCAGCTCCTTGGATTTTGTCTTTTTCTTTTCATGATCAATTTCAATTTCTTCCAGTGTAACACGATCATTGGTATATATACAAATTTCTGCAGTTATCTTCATTGCCTCTTTGGCAATTTCCGTTGACGATAAATTCGTATGGCGCACCAGCGCCCTTGCGGCTGCCTGTGCATAAGGCCCGCCGGAACCAATAGCCATGACATTATCATCTGATTCAATGACATCTCCGTTTCCGGAAATAATGAGCGAGTAATCCTTGTTCACGGCAATCATTAATGCTTCCAGGTGCCTTAATATCCTGTCGGTACGCCAGTCTTTAGTCAATTCCACGGCAGATCGCAGCAAATTCCCGTTGTACTGTTCCAGTTTCTGGTCAAAACGGTCGAAAAGAGTAAAAGCGTCGGCAGTAGCCCCGGCAAAACCGACGATGACTTCATTATTATAAAGCCGGCGAACCTTGCGGGCGCCATGTTTTAAAATGGTCGTATCCATTGTTACCTGACCATCGCCTGCCACTGTTACCTTATTATCTTTCTTTACCGCCAATATCGTTGTTCCTCGAATATGCATTAGGTTCTCCTATTCATTCACTGGATCCCGTGTATCGCTCCGCGTCACGGGATAAATTCGACTATGGCTTTTCCCGGCGGCTTTAAGCCCTGCAAAAGCCAAGTAACTCTCTCCACTGGATCCCGTGTATCGCTCCGCGTCACGGGATAAATTCGACTATGGCTTTTCCCGGCGGCTTTAAGCCCTGCAAAAGCCAAGTAACTCTCTCCACTGGATCCCGTGTATCGCTCCGCGTCACGGGATAAATTCGACTATGGCTTTTCCCGGCGGCTTCGCCTTGGAAAAAGCCAAGTCTCATTTACTTTTTAGCCCGGGGATGGGCTTTATCATAAATTTCCATCATGCGGTTGATATTTACCGCCGTGTATTTTTGTGTCGTGGAAAGGCTTTCATGCCCCAGTAATTCCTGAATCGACCGCAAATCAGCTCCGGCATTTAAAAGATGCGTAGCAAAAGTATGCCGCAGGGCATGCGGGCTGATTTTCCGGCCGATACCGCTTTTTTTCGTCACCTCGTCAACAATACGGGCTATACTGCGCACTGTTATTCTTTTCCCCCGGGCATTTAAAAACAACGGATTTTTAAAAACATCATCGGTTGTTTTTCTTACTTCAGCTGTATTGGCCAGATACTTCTGAAGGGCATTACTTGCGGGTTCACCTACTGGGACGATTCTTTCCTTTCTACCCTTCCCGCGAACTTTAACCAGAGCCTGTTTGAAATCAAGATCCGTCACATTGAGCCCGGCCAGTTCGCTTAAGCGCAATCCCGATGAATAAAACAATTCCAGCATCGCCCGATTGCGCAAATCAGACCAAGCACCATTATTGCGGTCTTTTAAAAGCTCAAACATTTCATCCACCGACAGGAAATTAGGCATATACTTTTCCGTTTTTGCCGTTTGGACCATTGCCGCCGGATTATTTTTTGCCTTACCGCTGCGGATCAGATATTTATAAAAAGCCCGCAACGAGGACATTTTACGGTTAACCGTTACCTTTTTCAGCTTCCGGCGGAAGAGACAGCCTAAATAAGACCGGATTGTTTCCATCTCAGCCGTTACGATGTCGCCCTTGTTTTCTTGAAGAAACTCTTCAAATTCCTCTAAATCGGCAATATAGGCCAATCGAGTATGCTCGGAAACATTTCGCTCTGCCGTAAGATAAGTTTGAAAATCCCGAATGAGATTATTCATAAATTTATTTACATTTTATATTTACCAAAATCTTCCGCCGAAAGATTTTCCAGATATTCTTTTATTTTGTCTTCCTTCAACTTATCCAGATCGGTTATTTTAATACCAAAATCTATATTACGGGATTTTTCAATGACCGCTTCTTCAACGAAGATCGGGGCATGCGCGCGCAAAGCCAGAGCAATGGCATCACTCGGCCGGGCATCAACGGTAAAATCCTGACCTTCCCTGTTTAAATAAATATTGGCATAGAAGGTGTTATTACGTATGTCGCCAATCTCAATTTTTTTCACCGTGACGCTTAATGCTTTCAGGCATTCATTGAACAAATCATGAGTCATGGGACGGGAAAAAACGATTTTTTCCAGTTCCGTAGCAATTGCACTGGCCTCAAAAAGTCCGATCCAGATTGGGATAGCTTTATTTTCCTGCATATCTTTCAAGATCACTATGGGTGTATTGGTTATCGGATCAATGGTCAACCCTGATACTTTCATTTCAATTAACATTTCCGGCCTCCTCGAGCAATTTGCCGCGCAATGAATGTAAATATGCTTTGGTAATTGTTACATTCAGCAATTTACCTACTGAATCCAGTTCCCCTTTAAAGTTTACGATTTTCCAGGAACGGGTGCGTCCCATCAAATCATTCTCAGAGTTTTTACTTCTACCTTCGACCAATAATTCCTGACAACTCCCTATAAGCTCGGCATTCCTTTCCTGCATGTGCTTATTTTGCAGTTCTTGTAAATATTTCAACCGCTGTTGTCTTTCACATTCATCTATTTTCCCGGCTAATTTCTCAGCGGCTGTTCCTTTTCTCTCCGAATACTTAAATGAAAAAGCAGAATCAAACCTGATTTTTTCCATCATGTCAATGGTTTCTTGATAATCCCGTTCGGTTTCTCCCGGGAAACCGACAATTATATCCGATGTTATGCTTATCTGCGGACAGACTCTCCGCAAATGATCAATTTTCTCCATGTATTCATCCACCGTATACCCGCGATTCATAAGTTTCAAAACTCTGTTGGAACCGGATTGCACCGGCAAGTGAATGTGCTCACACAATTTACGCTCTTCGGCAAAGCAATTTATCAACTCTTCCGATAAATCACGGGGATGAGAAGTAGTAAAACGAATTCTCTCGAGCCCTGCAATTTCGCCAATTTTCCTGATCAGCCCAGTAAAATTCAAGCCATTTTTCAAATTTTTACCATAGGAATTAACATTTTGCCCCAAAAGTGTAACTTCTTTAATTCCCTGGTCGGTGAGTTTTTTTACTTCCTCGATAATATCATCAGCCGGTCTGCTCATTTCCGGACCGCGTAAATAGGGAACCACGCAATAAGCACAAAAGTTATTACAACCCTGTATGATTGTTACAAATGCATTCACTGCGCCATTTGCAGGGGGAGCATAAATTCCTATTGAGTTAAGTGTTTTGTAAAAATCAACTTTTGTTATTTTTTCTCTTTTACTTTGAAGAGAGGTAATAATTTCCGGCAGCCGATGGATATTATGCGTACCGAAAACAAAGTCCAGATGGCCAATCCTCTTGTAAAATTTTGCTCCCAGGTGCTGGGCCAGGCATCCTCCCACACCAATAATCAAATCCGGATTTTGTTCTTTAAACTTACCCAGCCTGCCCAGCTCACTATAAACTTTTTGTGCTGCTTTTTCTCTAATGGAACAGGTATTCAACAAAATCAGGTCGGCCAGTTTTACATTATCCGTTACTTTATAACCGCCCGGAGCAAGTAATGCCGCCATTTGCTCTGAATCATGAACGTTCATCTGGCAGCCAAACGTTTGAATATACAGGTATTTATTTTTCATTTTTTCTACTAAAATCTTTTGGGTAGCCTTAATATTTAAGACTGCGTTAGTCAATATGTTTTTCAAAAATAGAATGAATTAAAATCAGGAATTTGTTTCACAGAATAAATTACTTAAATTACCGAATTCTTCGACGGTAAGAGTTTCACCACGGCGCCTACCGTCAATTCCGGCATTATCGAGAATTTCTTTTATTCTCTTTTCATCAATTTCAGAAAGGAGCCGGAAGTTCTTTAAGTTATTAATCAGCATTTTGCGGCGCTGGGCAAAAGATGCTTTTACCAGCTTAGTAAAGAAAACTGCATTCGACAATTCCATTAACGGTTTTTCCAGAAAAGTCCCGCGAATTACCGCCGACTCGACTTTGGGCCGGGGATAAAAACAACTGGACGGAATATCAAACATTTTTTCTACTGAGGCAAACATTTGTAAAAGCACGGAAGGAACTCCATAATTTTTTTTACCGGGGACAGCAGCCAGCCGTTCCACTACTTCTTTCTGCAGCATCAGGATAAAACCGGAAATCGCCTCGCGGGAATCCAACAAATGGAAAATAAGCGGGCTGGATATGTTATAAGGAACGTTACCAATTACTTTAAGTTTGCAATTATATGTATTTGATATTGAATTGAAATCAAATTTCAATATATCACCGGAATAAACTTCCGCATTATCATAGCGGGCCAATTTTTCTTTCAGTATTTCTACCAATTTCTCA
>MVRV01000068.1 GCA_002068015.1 Smithella sp. PtaU1.Bin162 | reverse complement strand
CACTGGTAAAATTATACCCCCACGGTCTATCAGGCACAATTTTATCAGTCCATCCGGAACCGCAGGCTAATCCCATTGGATCATCGAAACTTACTGAATTATTTCTTGTATATGCATAAGGATTCAAATTTTGTGGATTTTTCTGAAGTTCTTCAAATGATGGTACACCACTCTTATGTAATAAATTATTCGTTCCACAACTTCCAGTATTTCCATTCAAAGGATGTAATATCGGATCTTTGGTTACAAACCGTCCTACTTTGGAATCGTAGTAACGTGCGCGGTAAAAATACATTCCTGTTTCTGTATCGTACTCTCTTGCTGTGTAGGTAAATGGCTGTATGATGTTTCCGTTGATGGTGATCGCCTGATTTCCGAAGGAATCGTATTCGTATCTCTGAACGATATTGCCAGTTGCGTCTGTTAATGCTGTTATGCTGCCTAGTCCATCAGCATGGTAATAATACGGTGTAAAGGTTGTTGTGCCTTTAATCTCTATTACTAACGGTTCATCAATGGTGGGCCCATGTGTGTATCTGGTTTTGACATTGTTGCTGTTGTCATATTCCAAAATGATGTGATGGTTGTCGTAAACATAAGTTGTTGTTTCCTCCCCCACGCCCTCTCCAGAGGGGGACACGGTCTTTTTAATTCTTCTGCCGAATGGGTCGTACTTAAATGTTAATTCTCTGGTTGAGTTGTTGCTGGTGATCTGCACTCCCGTTAATCTGTTTTCATCATCATAGGTGTAGGTGGTTGCTTCACTGGCACTTGGTATCTGCTCATTGACACCAGTGAGACGGTTGCCTACCTGATCGTATGTGTATGCCTCTGGTAAGTAGTTGCCTCCTACCGGTGTTGCCTGGGTCAAACGGTAAATGTCGTCGTAGGTATAAGCTACTGTGATGCTTTGCTGCGGCTGGGCTTTGGTCAAGCGGTTGCCGACTCCGTCTAGCGTATATGTTGTGCTGTCTATGGTATTGGTGTCTTTTGTTGTGGTAATGGCTGTAAGCCGGCTGTCGTTGTCGTAATTGTAGGTTGTGGTTGTTCCGTTAGGTAATGTCCTGGTCGTTCTCCTGCTTGCTGCATCATAAGTGAAAGTAAAGTTGCCCAGGTCGGTGGTTATCTGGCTTAATTGGTTGTTGTTGTCGTAAGTATAGGTAATAGTCTTGTTCTCCGGTGTTGTCATGGTTGCCCTGTTGCCTGCGGCATCATAAGTGTAGGTTATGGTGCGGTTGTTGGAGTCGGTAATGTTTGTGATTCTGTTATCGGCATCGTAGGTAAAGCTGTAGGCAATGTTCTGGTTTCCTGCATAGGTCATATTACCGGCATTGTCGTACTCGAATTGGGTAATTGTATTATCCGAGTATGTTTTCTGGGTTAATCTGTTGTTTAAATCATAAGTATAGGTGATTGTTTTGTTGTCGGGGCTGGTTCTGGTGATCATGTTGCCCTTATTGTCATAGGTATAGGTAATATTTTTATTTAAAGGATCAGTCTCTTGGATCAGTTTGCCTCTCAGGTCGTATTCATAGGTGGTGGTGTGATTTTTGGCATCGGTGAGGGCTGTCAGTTTATCCACGCCGGAGCAGGAGGAGCATCCTGTTGTCCCATACTCCATGCTGGTTTGGTTATTTAAGGCATCGGTAACAGTCTTTATCTGTCCCTTGTAATCATAGGTATACCAGGTGGGTTTGGTGTTGGCGTCGATTGTAGATAGTCTGTTTCCTTTATAGTCGTAAGTGTATTGGGTGATATATCCCATGGGATCGGTAACCTGAATAAGTTGATTTAAGTTATTGTACAAAAAGGTTGTTGTTTTGTTCAGAGGATCGGTCTGGGTGATCATGTTGCCCAGGGCATCGTAGGTCATGGTTACGGTGCCGCTCTTGGGATCGGTAACGGTCAAAAGGTTGTTGTGGGAGTCATAGGTCATGGTGGTGGTCTTATTCAGGGGATTGGTAATGCTTACGATGTTGCCCTTCGAGTCGTACTGATAGGTTGTTGTGTTGTTTAAGGCATCGGTAACGGAAGTGAGGTTGCCTAAAGAATCATAGCCGTACTGGGTGGTGTTGCTGCGGGGATCGGTAATACTGGTTACGAGATTGAGGCTGTTATGGGTGTAGGTTGTTGTTTTGCCCATTTGATCGGTTTGGGTGAGCATGTTGCCATTGGTGTCATAGGTATAGGTAACGGTGCTGTTGTCGGGATATGTTATTTGGGTCAGGTTGCGTTTAAGATCGTATTTATAGATTGTGGTATTGCCCAGAGGATCGGTTTTTGCTGTTTTGACCGTATAGGTGGGATCGTAGATATATGTCCAGGTGCCGCCGTCCTTTTCGGTAAAGGTGGTAGTGCCCATCTGGTTATAGTTCATGGTTCTGGTTTTGTTCTCCGGGTCGGTGGAGGTTAAGAGTTTGCCGTTAGTATCATAGGTGTAGGTTATGACATTGTTTAAAGGATCGGTCTTCGTGAGCATTTTGCCTGTTGTGTCATAGGTAAATTGCCAGGCATTACTTAACGGATCGGTTATTGCTGTTATGATGCTGTCGGTATAGGTAATGGTATGAGTCCTGCCTAAGGCGTCGGTAATCGCGGTGATCTTGCCGTCTGTTGTGGTGATGGCAGTTGTGCGGTTGTTCTGGTCAATGATGGATGTTAAATCGCTGCTGTTATAGGTTAAAGTGGTAATATTGCTGTTTCTGTCGGTGATAGATGTTAAAAGCCCGGCTGTATTGAATGTTTGAATTGTGCCGTTTTTCAGTGTGCGGGTATAAGTATTGTCAACATTCTTGACTATGGTTGAAGTATCGCCGCTTACGGCATCCGGATAATAGATGCCGGAATTGAGATGAAAATAGATGATATTGCCGTCTTCGGTATTTAGGACTAATGTGGCGTTATCGCTCAAGGCGGTAAGGCGAATATTATAGTTGTGTGTCCATTTCTTCCCCACGGGTCCTTCATAGGTATCAATACTGTTATAAGATAATGTCAGTTTACCCACTTGCTGGTCATGGTATAGGTTGCCACTCTTGAAATTGGCCGATGATTCGGAAGGAATATCTTGACAGGGATTTTTACCTTTATTGTTTGTTTCCGGTCCCCCTCCCGTCAAACCTGCCGGGCAACAACCTCCTGTTTTCATAAAAACGCTCCTGGTATCAAGTATTCCCTCACTGCATACTGCACCATATGGATAACATTCACCACCACAACCCGGATCATAACCATAACCGCTCGGAGTGCAAAAATAACCACGTGCCACCCCATCACAGCCATATCCCTGACAATTATAATAACACCCCCAATAGCCGCTGGATGTTTGACAATGGGCAATATAAACACTATATGCTTGGTAGTTATAGTTGGTATAAATATTCACCGCAATCTGCTTGCAGGCCATCTGCCCCGTAGCATCCTGCACACATATGGTGGGATTCAATGCACAATCGGGATTCGAGGCGGGTGCCGTATATGATCCTGTTGAAGGATTAATGCTTCCGCCGCCTGTAGCAACTGACCAGGTATAAGGGCCGGTACCGCCGGAGGCTGTTAATGTCTGCGATCCTCCCCCGGTCATCTGAGTTGAACCACTGATGATTAGCGGATCGGCATTGATGGTATCTGCTGATAATAAAAAAGATAAATTAATGAAAATACTGAATACAAACGTGATTAAACAAAGATATAATCTTCTTGCAAGCATAAGCCCCCCCCGGTAACTTAAACTCTAAGTGTTTTTATCTGTGTTCTGCTTTGGATAAAGCTTGGCCTTATTAATACTTATATTTTTTTATGCAACAAATCCTCCTTTATGTTTTACCCTTTGACACCCTTTTACATCCTCAATCACGCCTTCATTGACGATACCGCATTGTCAATCTTCTTAACGGCAATCGACAATTAAGGATAAAACATTTTTTTATTGCTCTTAAATAATTTCGATGCTTACTTCTGATATGCAAAGCTCAGAATGCCTGATTCACTTCATTCCAAGCTTATTTTCAAAGAATAATTTATTGACTTAAAACTTCATGCAATTTTGATTTGGATATTTAAATGAATTTTTCGACTTTTTAATCAATCAAAAAGATATTGTCAAGAATAAATTAATATTCGAAACAAGATTTTATTACTCGGCTTCCAGTAAATATCTTATGAATCAACAGGTTTCCATCAAAAATATTCCCGGAACTATTGTTCCCCCTCATAAACACACCCCGACTCCGGGCTTTCCTGAACAACAATCTTGCTTAATTGTGGAAGGGCCGGTTGAAGATTTTGCCAAAGCCATTTAGCCAGATTTTCCGATGTGGGATTGGCAAGCCCTTCGATGTCGTTTAAATATTTATGATCGAGCCGGTCGTGCAGCGGTTGAAAAGCTTTGGCAATGTCGGCAAAGTCTATAACCCAGCCCAGGCGGGGATGAACAGGACCTTTTATATGAACTTCAATGCGGAAAGAATGGCCGTGCAGATTGGCGCACTTGTGCCCCGGCGGCACATTGGGCAGGCGGTGCGCGGAATTAATGTGAAAGACTTTGAAAATTTCCATTAAATACTCCCTATGGGATCTGCAGTATTTTATGAATCTGCAAACTTAGCCGCCATTGCGGATGGGCAAGAATATATTCTACCGTCAACCTTGTGTTTTTCTCAAGATCAGGTCCAGCCAGCGGCTGTAAAAAAAAATGCCGGAAATCCAGGGAAACAAACTGTTCCGGATCAATTCCCGCCTGCGGGAAAACCAGTTTCAATTCCTGCCCGGATCGCACAGCGAGGTCTGCTCCGGCTTTGGGGCTGACACAAAGCCAGTCAATTCCCGACGGCGGCAAAACAGTGCCGTTGGTCTCGACCGCCACTGAAAAATTTCCCCGGTGCAATGCAGTAATCAGTTCGGAATCCATCTGCAACAGCGGCTCGCCGCCGGTACAAACGACAAAAGGCCGGGATGATCCATCGTCTTTTACCGGCCATAATGCGGCAATACGTTGTACCAGTTCTTTGCCGGTCGTAAATTTCCCGCCCCCGGGGCCTGCGGTTCCGATAAAATCCGTATCGCAAAATTTACAGACGGCGTTTTGCCGATCAGTTTCTTTGCCCGACCATAAATTGCAGCCGGTAAAACGGCAGAAGACGGCGGGACGGCCGACATGGAAACCTTCTCCCTGCAAAGAATAAAATATTTCTTTAACGAAATAACTCATACCCGTTACTTCTGCAATTTATAAACTGTAGGATCAGGAATACCCGCTTCTTTAAACCCTTTCATCCGCAGGAGACAGGAATCACACCCTCCGCAGGCTTCACCTGCTGCCGATGGATTATAACAGCTGTGCGTTGATGCGAAATCCACGCCCAGTTCCCAGCCTTTGCGAATTATTTGCGCCTTCGTCATCTTAATCAACGGCACGTGAATCTTCAATTTTTGTTTACCTTCCACAGCGGCTTTGGTTGCCAGCCCGGCCATGCTTTCATAAGCCGCAATATATTCAGGGCGGCAATCGGGATAACCGCTGTAATCGAGCGAATTCACTCCGATGAAAATGTCGCTGGATTCCAGCACCTCCGCCCAGGCCAGCGCAAAGGAAAGGAAAATGGTATTGCGCGCGGGAACATAAGTTACGGGAATTTCTTTCGCCATCTCCTCGATACCTCTGCCCTGAGGAACGGCAATATCATCCGTGAGGGCGGAATTACCGAACTGCCGCAGATCAATATCGAGGGTTATGTGCTTGACGGTTCCAACGCCGGCGGCTATTTTCTCCGCCGCCTGTAATTCAACCTTATGCCGCTGCCCGTAATTGAAGCTCAGCGCATAAAGATCAAAACCCATCTCTTTGGCAATGGCCAGCGTCGTCGCGGAATCAATTCCGCCGCTCAATAATACTACGGCTTTTCTTTCAGTCTTCATAAGTTTATTCGTTCATGAAATTTGTAAAATAATTATTTCCCGGGAGAAACCTTTATCCGGAAGAGATCCAGAGTGTTTTGAGCGGTAACCGCCGTTACTTCTTCCCGGGAAAGACCTTTGATCTCGGCTACTTTTTTTGCGGTCTCAACAATATAGGCCGGCTCATTTCTTTTACCGCGGTAAGGCTCAGGCGCAAGATACGGGCAATCCGTCTCCAGAAGCAAAGAGGAAAGAGGAACCTGCCTCACTACGTCTTGCAGTGTTTTTGATTTACTGAAAGTAACAACGCCGGGCACCGAAAGATAAAATCCCCAATCCAGACACTTTTTAGCCATTTCATAATCTCCGGAAAAACAATGGAAAACTCCCCGATGAATTCCGGAGGCGCGAACCATTTGCAGTGACTGGTCATGAGCTTCACGGTCATGGATAATAACCGGCAGATCAAGTTCCCGGGCGAGATGAAGTTGTTCGCCGAATTTTTCTATCTGCTGCGCCTGCGGCGAGATATTGCGGAAAAAATCAAGGCCGATCTCACCGTAAGCAACAACTTTTTTATGGCCGGCGAGTTCTTTGAGATCATCGTAGGTTTTATGGCCGATTTTTCCCGCATCATGAGGATGGACGCCGATTGATGCATAAATATTCTCGTATTGACCGGCCAGGGCTACAGCCTTTCGGCTTAAGTTTAAATTTGTCCCGACCGTAATTACATAATCCACACCGGCCAGTTTCGTACGCTCAATTACCCCGCTGCGGTCATTGTCAAATTCTTTCATCTCCAGATGAGCGTGCGAATCAATCAGCATAAAACATTATTTTCCGTTATTCTCCGGATCAACTTCTTCGGCATTATCGGAAACGTCGGGAAGCTTTTTCAATAAACTCTGTAAATCTTTTTCCAGTATTTCACCTACCAGCATTTTGCGGAAAATAATGCGCTTATCAAAACTTAATAAATCGGCATTAACCTTTTTTCCCATAGTAAAAGTTTCCTCCCTGATATCAATATAACTTATTATAATTTTTCTATTCGATAATAATTTAAACCGGTATGATCTTTAATCTGCATTTGTCGCGGGACTACTAATATATTTTGGCAACTTAATCAAGCCGGAAGAGTGAGCTTTGCTTTCTCTGGCCGTTGCGGCGAAAAACCTTGACTGAATCCGGCCTTTTCGTTAAACAATCCGTAAAATTATTTAATTATGTAAGTAATATAATTTGTTTACTTTTTTATTGCAACCGGAACTTATAACTGCCGGGAAAATTCCGGAGTACAAATTAATATTTAAGTTTGTCAACAGTTATGCCGTTTAGAAGAAAAATATATTTTTTTGTGCTCTCAAGAAACGGAAAGAAGAGGTTATAGTCAGCAATGGAACTGAGCATACCGCCGAAGGAAGAAATATTTTTGCGCTTTGATGTGCGGGATATTCGCAAAACTCGACTTCAGGAGATTTTGCCGGAAAATTTAATTGCGCTCGAACAAACCCGGCCTCCCGTAGAGAAGGCTGAGATCAACCGCATTGTTCTTTTGACCTATAAAGTTTCTACGGGCAGAATTGGTTTTGAAGCCCGCATTCAGGAAATCACTGCCGACTATCGCGTGATTTTGAACAGGTTAAACGATCCGGCACCCTGCGATTTAAGATTCTGGCCGAGAATCCGCCTTGATCTGCTCCCTTCCGTACGGGCATTCTACGGGGAAAGCGAAGTTCAGGTTGTCGACATTTCCGGCGGCGGCACCCACATCATCCTGCAAAAGAATGATTGTAATGCTCCGGAGATAGGGCAAACAGTAAAGTTAAAGTTCCTCTTTGAAAAAGGCGAAGTTACAGTGGCCGGCAAAATACTGCGCCAATGGCTGGACTCCGGCCAAAGGGATCACGCCGCCATCGAGTTTTGCGGTAAGCATAATATTTCCCAGTTTATTTATTAATTTTGAAAGTTATTGAAGCGGAATAAAATATGGAAACAATGGTTTACAAAGAGGTGAGCCCCGCCGCTAAAATCAGGCGCAAACTCGATGAATGCAAAAATCATCTGCAATTGAACAACCTGTTTTCCTGCATTGTCAGTTTCCGGGAAGTTCTTGAATTTTTCATTAATGCAACAAATATGTCGGAAGCCGACAAAAACAAGGTGGTCGCACCCCTGAATGATTTTCAACAGACACTGTCCAATTCCCATCAGTTTCGTGATCTTTACGGTTCAGTAGCATTCCGTGATAACGATTTCCGAACTTCTTATGAATTTATCGGACAATTAATTAAAATCAAGGAAGATGAAATCGCAAGTGTCCTGATCAATAAAGAAGTCGGCGAAATTCTGAATCTCGGCAACCTGAATGAAGAAGAGCAGCAAAAAACACTGATGATGGTTTCTCTGGTGGAAAGAGGAGAGCAATCGGTATTGCAGAAGCTGGTTTCCGAAAACGATGATTTAGCTTCTCTCGTGCTTACCTATTATAACGACAACGGCATTAACAGCCGCGCCACGGGCGATATCAACAAAGCTATTCAGGAATATAAAAAGGCTCTTTTTGTTTCACCTCATGATGAGCACTTGTTTTATAATCTTGCCCGTGCCTGTATGGAAACAGGCGATAAAAAAAGTGCCGAAGAAAATATCCGCCGGGCTTTGAGTATCAATCCCGATTTCACCGAAGGAACGAAATTACTGAATTATATCACCCAATGGTCGTTATGATTGCCGGGTCTTGCCCGGACTTATTTCCACCTTTACTTTTTCAGGCGCGGATCGAGCGAATCACGGATACCTTCCCCTAAAAGATTATAACCGACAACCGTAATCAGGATGGCCAGCCCCGGATACAGCGAGAGCCACCAGGCAATATCGATATTATCCTTCCCGGCGGTCAATATATTCCCCCAACTGGGTGTGGGCGGCTGAACACCAATGCCTAAAAAACTTAAAGCCGATTCCGTAAGAATCGCCCCGGCAATTCCCAAAGTGGCCGCAACCAGTATTGAAGCCATGGCATTGGGAAGAATATGAATAAAGATAATCCGTAAATCACCGGCACCGATTACCTTTGCGGCCTTCACAAAATCTCTTTCCCGCAAGGAAATGAAATCGGCGCGCACCAGTCTCGTCACGCCCATCCAGCCCGTAAGCCCGATAATGATCATGATATTCCAGATGGAAGGTTCCAGAAAAGCAATCACCGCCAGGATTAAAAAAAACGTCGGGAAACAAAGCATGATATCCACAAACCGCATAATTCCCGCATCCAGCCAGCCGCCGTAATATCCTGCAACCGCGCCTAAAAGGGTACCGATGATAATGGCGACGCCTGTCGCCACAAAACCGACTTTGAGAGAGATACGCGCTCCCCAGATCATTCGAGAGAGAACATCACGCCCCAATTGATCCGTTCCGAACCAGTGATCAAGCGACGGCGGCAACAGCACATTTTTCAAATCAATCTGCCCCGGATCATAAGGAGCAATCAAGGGCGCGAAAACCGAAACAAAAAAAAGCAAAAGGACAATGCCGCTGCCGGTCAGTGCCAGTTTGTTTCGGTAAAATGTCTCCCAGAAATTCATTTGCTTTTATACCTTTGACAGAAAATCATATATTCATAATATCCACTTTATTCATTGACATAAGGCTCTGCAAAAAATTCCCGCGGCAAAGCGGAGAAGCTGCTTGCAACGTCTCTACGAAATTCGAATTCTTGGATCCGCCAGCGCATACGACACATCGGCGATCAAATTACCCACTAAAGTCAAAATTGCCCCGATTAATAAAATACCCATGATTGTCGGATAGTCCCGCGCCATTACGGCCATGTAAAAAAGCTGCCCCATGCCGGGAATCGCAAAGATCGTCTCAAAAATGACGCTGCCGCCGATGAGTCCCGGAATGGACAGCCCCAGTATTGTGATAACCGGCAACAGTGCATTGCGCAGCGCATGCTTGTAAATTACATCTCTTTCGCTTAACCCTTTGGCCCGGGCGGTCATAATATAATCCTGGCGGATAACTTCCAGCATGTTGGCGCGCATGTACCGGGAAAGTCCGGCCAGGCCGCCGAAAGCGGAAATAAAAACCGGCAG
>MVRV01000067.1 GCA_002068015.1 Smithella sp. PtaU1.Bin162 | reverse complement strand
CCGTAAAGAGCGGAATTAATTCCGGGGCCGATGTCACCGGTAAAGATATTGGAGGCCAGAGTTGCCGCTGTAACGGAGGTTGATTTATTATTGAGAATACCGTCACGATAAAGCGTTGCAGCTCCTTCCGTGTCGGTTGATTCCCACATGTTGATTCCCGTGTAGGAGGTGCCGGTGAAGTTCCCCTTCAGAACACCGGCCTTTCCGGTGGGATCAATATAGAGGCCGACAATCAGGCCTGTGAGCGGATTTTCGCGATAGGTGGCATCGGGATCGGTATCCAGAATAATGCCGGTGAGAGCACCGAAGTAGGATCCGTTGCTCGTGCTGCTGCCGTCGTAAGACATGGATGTTCCGAAAAGCTGCGAACCGCTATAAGCAGCGTGGCTGCCCATCAGAATCAGATTGGTCTTGGCTGATGAACTCGATGACCATAGAGACTGATTGTTCAGGCCACCCAGAAGGCCGGTGAAGGCACCGTTTTGAACGAGAGCATTGGTGTGCCATACTGTGCTGTAGGTGGCGGCATAATTGTTGTAACTTGCAAAAGGAGTTGCCGGATAGGCCACAACTGTTCCCGTAAAACCGAGTGTCGTTTCGGTAGAAGGATCGGACAAATTCAATGATTCGGGAGTGGTTCCCGAACCGGCTGTACGGGTAATACCCTGACCTTTTGCGATTTTGAGCCATTTGCCGGTTGGATAGTAATGGTATTCGTCTTTATAGGTGTAGCTGCCGCCGTCTTCCTCGGTCCACTCAAATCCGATTGTGGTAGTGGGATTATAGGTCTGGTAGGGAGAACCGTATTTAAAATAAACCGTTTCATACCGCAGGGGATCAAAGTTATTGGAGGAGGAATATGTATCCCAGAAAGGCCGCTGGTATTCCATGGTGTAGACGGTGCCTGCCACAACCTGATAGATATTGCCGGTGAGGACGCTCGAAAAAGCCAGTGTCTCGGTTTTTTCTCTTTTGCCCAGTGCCAGCGTCTGCCATGTCTTAGCAGACGAGTCATAAACACCCAGGACATCGCCTGCTGATCTGCCCCATCCGTCCATAGTCAGGAAGCGTCCGCTTGACGTTCCCGATATTTCTCCATCCGCCCAGGCAGTGCCGGTAAGATGGGAAATAGAGTAGTTGTAGTTTGTCTCATCTTTTTCTCCCGTTGCTCCGTACCAGCCGGACGCAGGTGTTTCCGTATAAGTTCCGCCGCTTTCCGCCCGCCAGACACCCCAGTCGCTGTTAGTCTGGGAAAAATACATATCGAAACTGTTGGAGGTGCCGGTGATGCCCTGAGTGCCGGCGATGGAACCAATTTGTGGATTAGTTGTTTCAACGGTAATCGCCGGTGTGATGTTTTCCCCTGTAGTGAGAGTGCCTTTGGATGAAGATGTCAGACTTCCCGCCGTTATTTCCCACATGCCGATACCGGAATAGAGGTTTCCCGTTACCGGCGAATCGGTGACCGATCCGCTGGTAACATAGCCTACGTCATAGTTGGTACCGTTCCAGTTGGCGTAAAGCCCCATCAACTTTCCTTTAAAAGTAGTGGAGGTTTTTGTTCCACCAAACCAGAGGCTGATTGTGTCGGTATTAGCGAAAGCGGAATTACGATTTTTGGAAAGATCCATTGCAAACATCGGATTTGTGTTTACTGCGTATGTTCCGATACCGTAAAGAGGAGCGGAGGCACCGATAAACGATGCCGTGCTGCCTATGATACCTTTTACGTATTCCTGAGAGGTTCCCCATGGTACATCGTAAACCATGGTGTGTGAATTAGTATCAAAGTAACCGGAGCTTCCCCAGTCCGTAGCGGTGCTGAATGAAAGATCTGTACCGCTCCACGTGCCCATTGCCACCGCCTGCCAGGTGCCGCTGGTATAAGTGCCCAGGATATCGCCGTTCATCCCCGTTCCGGAGGCGAAGGTGGCATTACCGATCTTGTTTTTTGTAATAAACTTGCCGCTCACAGTACCTGCAAGTTTATTGCTGCTCCATTGCGACCCGTTGATATCGGCTATCCAGTAACCAGAGTCATCTAATAAGCTGCCTCCTGAATTATATGCGCCGAAAGAGCCGCTGCCGCCCGCCTTGGCTGTCCATGATGCTGAAACGGTCTCATAATCGCCTGCTGCGGTTGCCTGCCAGATACCCCAGGGATAGGATGTAGTTCCATTATAAATCGAGTAAACTTTGTTGTAAAAACTGACGTCGTCGTCAAGGTACGACCCCATCCAACCCTGTAGATAGTTGGTGATGGAGACTCTTCCTCCGAAATCGTTAGACTGGCGCAACTTGCTGTAAAGATTTTCCGGGGAAATACCGATTGCCGCCTGCATCTGATCGGTTTTATACAACGATCCGGAAGCTTCCCACATGGCGATATCCGTATAACTGGTGCCGCCGAAGTTGCCTTTCAGGAATCCGGCATTGCCGCTGGGATCGATGTAAAGCCCGGTCATAATGGCTTCTATTTCGCTGTTACTGATGATACCGCCATACAGGGCGAAGAATGATCCGGGGGAACTGTCGTAAGTGGTATAGGTGGAATTTTTATAATTGTAACTGTAAGTTTCGTAATTGAAGATATGTCTTGTGCTGGAAAGCGTCCCGCTTGTTTCAGCGCTTCCCATGAGGGTTGTGTTCACTGACGCTGAATTCCAGAGCGAGTCTGTGCCGCCCATAAAACCGGACAGCTCATAATAAGGAGAATAACTTGTTTCATCATGCCATGTGCCGTTGTAATACCAGATGGAGGGGGAGATGTAGCTTACAAACTTAAGCGGAGCGCCCTCATAAATTCCAATGCTTTCGCCGATCCAGTTGCCCGAGCTCATGTTCACGCCGTAGAAGGGGCTGGGAACAATAGTTCCCTTGTAGGTTCGTGTGAGGTAGGTGCCGCTCATATTACCGGTAATCTGTCCGTCGCCCGTCCAGAGGCCGTCGGAAATGGTGGCCAGCCAGTAGCCGGTTGCAGCGGTTCCGCCATAACCGAATTGACCTTCTCCTCCCAGTTGCGCCGACCAGGCATCTTCCCCGCTTGTCGGTTTTCCGGAAAAGGTATTGGCGCCGCTGGCGCCCGAGAGCCCCAGATTATAAATTCCCCACCCGGGGCTTGTATAATTGTCAATCAGAAACTGTGTGTAAAGGAAGCCGGTTCCGGTAATGGAGCCGGTCGGGCCGGTGAATGTTCCCTTAAGCTTCATGGTTTTGGATGTTCCGGAATCAATACTCCAGCCTGACGGATCTCCCGTATAGGTGATGCCGCTCACCGGGCCTAAAGTACCCGTGGCTTTCCACATGTCGGGATATGAAGCGCTTCCTTCGTCAGTTAAATATCTGACTACGGTAATGTCGTCGCTCGTCAGGATGCCGGCCGTGGAGACGCCTCCGGAGGCGGGGGTGACATAAATGGCCCGGATTGATCCCTTCTTACTGCTTTTCCAGATGCCCGCGGTGTTGCCGTCGAAATAGCCTCCCGAGGCAGGGTCTGTATAGGATGGATCATACCCGTCAACGGCGGTGTTCCACAGGTAATAAGTATAATCACCTAAGTCCGAATTATAGTAATACTCGCCGATGGCCTTGAAATCGGTACTGCCCGCCCAGGGCGCCTGAGTAAGACCGCCGAATATGGCTTCTTCATGACCGGCTAAACTAAGTACGCCGCTGTTGTTGTAATATAAACTGCCGGGACCACTTACTCCCCAATAGCCGTGATATTTTAGCGGATCAAGAACATATTTGCCGACACCGATCTCATTATAGTAATAATATCCCTCACCGTATTCACTGGTGCGGGTCGCTTTGGTGTTCATGCTGAAGAGACCATAATACCGGTCGTTCATGAATTCGATATCGCCTTTAACCTCGAAGTGCCCGTTGGCATCGTCCGTGCGGACAAGATTATTTGTATAAAGATAGGCAAACGGGGTGTATGAGCAATATTCATAGTAGTGGAAAGGCAGCGTTTCCGCTGTTTCCGGAAAGGGCGACACTCCGTCCGTTCTGGTGAGTGCCCAGACGGCGATGAGTCCACCCGCGGTTGTGTTATAGCCCTGGCCGTCATAGGTTGTGCTTTCACCGTAGTTCTGGGCGATTAAATATGACGGTACGGGTAATGTGTTGTAATATATATCGAAAAGTGATCCGCTGACGGTGTAGGCCGTGCCGCGGGTAATACTGCCGCTTGCGGAAAGAGAACTGGAACTTCCGCTGTCCGTATAATTCGCATCGGAGAGGCCGGCCTCCAAAAACGAAGAGCTGCCGTCCTTGTAGGTGAGCCCCGCAAACAGCCCCGACCAGGAACCGGGGTTTCCCGTGAGGTAGGCATCATAGGTGCTGCCGTCGCTCATGGTTCCGGTTAACGATGAAGCGGAGGTGGAAGCCTGGCCTGTTCCGGAGAGACTGAGAGTGCCTGTATTGGTCGTATCATCGATAGAGCCGTCCAGTGTTCCCGAAAGGGCATCGAGGGCGACCGTTTGCGAAAACGTTGTGCTTGTTGTTGTGCTGCCTTCTTCTGTTGGCGTCACCGGGACTATTACAGTTGGCGTCGGGCTGGGTGTAGTCGTACCGGTTAGTATTGTCTCTGTGGGGCCCTCGACGAGGGTGAAACCACCCGGTGTTGTTCCGCCGGATGGATCGCCGGACGCAGGACCACCTGTTGTTCCACCGGATGAATCACCCGAGCCGGAGCCGGAACCGCTGGTGCCGCCTGATGACGAATCACCGCTTTCCGAACCGGAAGAACTTCCTGATGTGGAGGTTGAACCGCCGCCGCCCGAACCGGAGCCTGACGATCCTCCGTCGTTTTTACCCTTGTCTTCGCCTTCTTTTTTCGAATCTTTCTTTTTCTCCGACAAAGTCGTATCCGTTAAAAATTTATTCACTTCGCCCTGGGAAGCATCGCGCAGCCGGGGAGGTTTATTGGCGCTCGTGACGATCATCATCCGGCCGGGAGTAATTGATTTAACGGCATCGGGCCTGCCTTTGCTGTACCCATAACCTTTTCCTTCAGTGAATAAAGCTCCGGAAACACCTTCGTGGTGATAGACGAAAAACTTGGTGCCGCGTACGCCGCAGACGGAGGTGGGCGTGTGTACCTCGTATTTTGATGAGCCTTTGGCGCCGAAAAGTGACGTAATCGATGATACGATGTTGTGCATCTTGCCCCGGAAGAGATTAAAACTGACGGATCGATTTTCCTTAGTCAGCATGAATTCCGTAACTTTCAGGCGGCTGTTTTCCGCCAGGCGGGCAATGCTGCCGTCCGCCCAGGTTATTTCGCATTTCGAGGCGCTTTTCGTGCGAACGACATCACCCACATTCACCGTGTCGCCGATGGCCAATGCCTTTGCGGACTGACCGGGTGGGGTAATATCCACCCGTCCGTCGATATTTGTCGCTTTTCCTGCCGGTGCCGCCTGAACGCCGGCGGCAAAGACCAGAAAAAATGCCAGGACAGCCATAAGGGATGCGAGTTTTGTTTTCATAAAGGACTCCTTGATTGATCTTGTAAAACAGTTAATACGGAAATTTCAAATCTACAATAATTATCGGTTTATTTCCGGCCCGACTTAAAAAGTCGATTAATACCTGAACTCCAGACCGGCCATATATAAATCACGTCCGTATTTGTTAACGGGAATGTTGGAGTATGCACCGGTTGTGCTATATTGGCAGATGAGGCTTGCATGTTTCCAAAATGCCCAGTTTAACCCTATGGATCCGCTGTAAGTAATATCTTTTCTCTTGTCGGTAACAGAGGAGCCATCCGTTTCCTGATAAGTTTGATCGTATAAATAATTCTGAATATAAATACCGCCCGTCAACTGGAGGCTGAGCAGGCCGAATGTTGCTGCTTTTTCTTCGGAAAGAAGAGGGATGCTTAAGTTGGCGGTCAAGCGGTTTCCCTTGTTTTCCCAGTTTATTCCGTCGGTATGCTCTTCATTATATTCGGCACGCAGGTTGAAAAAGCCGTTTGGCATATATAACCAGATCCAGCTCAGATATGCTTTTGGACCTATGGCGTTTCTTATATTATTTTGTCCCGTGAATTTTTGACTGTCATAATCTTTCTTTTCCATGCCGATTCCTAATTCAATGACATTTGTTCCATTGGCTAAAAACCTCAGAGCCGGACCAAAGGTGTAATAGTCCATATATTTTCTGTAATTAGGAGAAGAATCCACAGCCGGGCTCACATCCGGATCGGTGCGCAGAAGATAATTCGTATAACTCATGTTGAAATTGAGGGCGGCGCGGCCGAAATTATAGCCCGGCGACATGGAAATGGAATTGGCCAGCGAATCATGAGAATGGGTATGCTTTGAATTTAACACGGAAGCCGCCGTATATGATGCGTTAAAAAGCCAGGGACCTTCAATGCGCGGTGTAAAGTCCAGCCGGACAGACGATTGCAGCACAGTGCCTTTCTCGTCGTCAAGACCTGCAGCAACAGCGTCATCTTTCGGCCTGGAAATTATATTTGTATCGTAACCGCCCAAAGCAGTGATGGTTAAACGCAAGGGCCGGTGTGATTGTATGGCACTGTCGATGACATCCTGATATTGCCTGGCAAAACCGGCCATGTCGGACAGGGGATTTTGGGTGATGGATAAGTTGAGGCTTTCCTTGGCTTTGGTGAGTAGTCCATCCTTCATGTAGGCTATGGCAATTTGCAGATCGGCGGCCTGTGAAAATTTGGGGTCGAGCTTCTTTGACTTTTCAAAAGCGGCAATGGCGGCCTTATTATTATCTTCTTTAAGTAAAATCAACCCTTTAAGAAATGCTATTTTCGACGGGATAATATCTTTCTGCTCCGCCGTCACCAGATATTTTTTGGCGTCGGTAATTTTATCCTGTTTATACAAGACATCAATGAGCTCTACATATGCCTCTTTGATTGGGGGGGTTAAGTCTACGGCATCGTGCAGATTTTTTTCGGCATTAGGCAAGTCGTTGATTTGTTTATAGGCCATTCCCAAAACAAAAGCCGCCATTGCTGATGTTGAGTCGGTTTTTCTTGCTGCGGTCAATATTTCAATGGCTTCTTCGTAATTTTCCGCCTGATATTGTTTAATGCCTTCGTTGATGACCGGGTTATTGGTCGTTTGACTGAAAACCGTAGCATTAAAAATTATGGACATAAGAGAAACAACGATTATTAAAGCCCTTTTTACCATTGCAATCCTCCGACAGAAGATGAAAATAATTCCGATAAATCTACCCGCACGGCAACGACAAATTTACTGATAGGCAACGTTAATTTATGTAAACTTTATTGCGCCAAATTCCGGCGAATGTCAATGAAAATATTGGCCGCTAAAGGGAGTATTTAATCAACGAAATGAAAGACTTGGCGCCGGACTGAGGATAAATAATTACTGAAAATCAATAAGTTTACCGAGTGTAAGGCGGTCAATAACTCCGGCCCGCAGAATTTGGGGCGGCTTCGGGGTGACGTCAATTATTGTGGAACCTTTGCCTCCCCTGGTATTTCCCAGATCGAGGATGGCATCAACTTTATTGCCGAGTTGCCGGGCGACTTCTTCCGCCGCGGAGCACTCCGGAGAGGCGGATATGTTGGCGCTCGTGGCGGTAAGCGGCCGGTTGATCTTTTGGGCAAGCGTCCTTGCGCCCGTGTGACTGGAAATTCTTATGCCGATTTTGCCGCTTCCGGCAGTGAGTATCTGCGGTATGTGAGCAGAGGCTTTAAAAATGATGGTGAGCGGTCCCGGCCAGAAAGATTCGATCAGTTTTAAGGCACAGGCGGGCACTTCTTCTACGAGCGGGTAAAGATTTTCCCGGGAATCGATGATAACGGAGATAGGGCTCGCGAAATTCCTTCCTTTGATGGCGTAAATCTTTTGGATGGCTTTTTCGTTTGTGGCATCGGCGCCGAGTCCATAAAATGTTTCCGTGGGATAGGCGACGACTCCGCCGGCAATTATAATTTCCGCGGCGCGGGATAAAACGGTTTCTGCGGAAAGATTTTTATCGGCTTTCAGGATTTCCGGCATGCGGTATTTTCCGGAACAGTCAGGTTTTTTTGCTTTTTTTCCACGTCGCGCGCCATTTTTTTAATATAGGCGGTAAGCCGGGCGCTGATTTTTTTATCTTCGAGCGCCAGGGTGCGGACGGCATAGAGGGCGGCGTTTTTGGCGCCGGCTTTACCTATGGCCATGGTGGCAACAGGAATGCCGCCGGGCATCTGGACCGTGGAAAGTAAAGCATCAAGGCCGTGTATGGCGGTGGCATCAATCGGTACACCGATTACCGGTAATGTAGTCTGTGCAGCGATAACGCCGGCCAGGTGTGCTGCTGCGCCCGCTCCGACAATAATTATTTTTACGCCGCGTTTGGCCGCCTCTTTAGCAAATTTTGTTGTGCGTTCCGGTGTGCGGTGAGCGGATGTTAGAAATAATTCATGGGGAACGCCGAATTCTTCCAGAATTTTTACGGCTTCAGTCATGACAGGCAAATCGGAGTCACTGCCCATGACCACGCTGACCAAAATGTTTTTCCGTCCGGAGTTTTCTGCTTTCATGTCGGCTCCCTTTTCTCCCGAATATAATTCAGATATTGTCTTGTCGCCTAATAACTCATTGATATGCTAAATGCAAGCGGCAGTTTTGGTTTTCCTCGGATGGTTTTTGCCTTGACAGATCGGCTCGAAATATCTACAGTCTCGCCCCAGCAAAGAAAGGGAGAAACTGATGAAAAATAAACTTACAGCAGTTATCAAGACCGACAAAGGGACAATCCGTTTGCGGCTTTTTGCCGATCAGGTGCCCGTTACGGTAGGCAATTTTGTGAATTTGGCCCGGCGCGGATATTACAATAATCTGAAATTTCACCGGGTTATTGCCGATTTTATGATTCAGGGGGGCTGCCCCGACGGTGATGGCCGCGGCGGTCCCGGGTACAGATTTCAGGATGAATTTGTGCAAGAACTCCGCCACAGCAAGCCGGGTATGCTTTCCATGGCGAACTCCGGACCACAGACGAACGGCAGCCAGTTTTTTATCACGCATGTTGATACACCCTGGCTGGACGGCAAACACACTGTCTTTGGCGAGGTGGTAAGCGCTGTTGACCAGGATGTCGTCAACCAGATTGCTCAGGGAGACGTGATCCGTTCCATCCTGATCGAAGGCGATATTTCCGAACTGATGGAGAGCATCAAGACTCAGGTCGATAAATGGAATGCCGCTCTGGATGTAAAATTTCCGCAGCTGCCGAAAGTTCCGAAGTAAGTATTGTGCAACACAGAATTTAAGGAGAGTAGTAAAAAAATGAAAGAGAATTTATATGAATATCTGGCGGGAAATGACTATCCCGGCCGCGGCATCTGCATCGGGAAGGAACCGGGCGGCGGCAAAGCTATGATTGCTTACTTCATTATGGGCCGCAGTGCAAACAGCCGTAACCGTGTGTTTGACCCCATCCCCGGTGGTATCCGTACCCGGGCGGCCGACCCTTCCAAAATGACGGACCCGCACCTGATTATTTACAATCCCGTGCTGACCTGCGGCGAGTTTACGATTGTGACGAACGGCGATCAGACCGATACGATCCGCGATGTTATGGTGAAGAACGGTTTCCCGGGTTATTGCTTTGAAGCGGCGCTTAAAACCCGTACCTTTGAGGATGACCGTCCCAACTGGACGCCCCGCATTTCCGGCCTGGTGGATATGAGCACCGGAGCTTACAAATTGAACATTTTGAAAAGCGATGAAGGCGATGAGAAAAGCGTGCAGCGTTTTACTTTCGATTATCCGGAACCACTCCCCGGCGAGGGGCACTTTATCAGCACTTACAGGTGCAACGGGACACCCATTCCCAGTTTCGCCGGAGAGCCTTTGCGGGTCATTCTGAATGAAAAAGATCCGAATGAATATGCGGGAAAACTGTGGGAGGCCTTAAACGAGGACAATAAGGTGAGTCTGTTTGTGCGGGCCATTGAATTGAAAACCGGAAGTTACGAAGATGTCATCATCAATAAATACAAAACGGTGGAGGGATGATCAATGAACGAAATAGCGCTTAAATACGGCTGCAATCCCAATCAAAAACCGGCCCGGATCTTCATGGCGGACGGCAGCAATCTGCCGGTAACAGTATTAAACGGCAAGCCCGGCTACATCAATTTTTTGGATGCGTTGAACAGCTGGCAGCTCGTGGCCGAACTTAAAGAAAATACCGGCATGGCCGCCGCGGCCTCCTTTAAGCATGTTTCTCCCGCCGGGGCCGCCCTGGGCTTTCCTCTGGATAAAGTCCTGCGCCGGATGTATCACATTGATGCTAAAATGAAGTTGTCTCCTTTGGCTTGTGCCTATGCGCGGGCCCGCGGCGCAGATCGCATGAGCAGTTTCGGCGACTGGATAGCACTCTCCGACGTATGCGACGTGCCCACGGCAAAGATCATCAAGAACGAAGTCACCGACGGCATCATTGCTCCGGGCTATGAACCCCAGGCACTGGAAATTCTGAAATCCAAGAAGGGCGGCTCTTACAACGTCGTTACCATCGACTCCAACTATGTGCCTGCCGCAATCGAACACAAACAGGTATACGGCATTACTTTCGAGCAGGGCCGCAACAGCCTGAAGATCGACGAGAGTTTGCTTACAAACATTGTTACAGGGAACAAAACACTGACCGACGCGCAGAAGCGCGACCTGGTGCTGGCGCTCATCACTCTGAAGTACACGCAATCCAACAGCGTTTGTTACGTGCAGGACGGTCAGGTCATCGGTGTGGGCGCCGGCCAGCAGAGCCGCATCCATTGCACGCGGCTGGCCGGACAGAAGGCGGACAACTGGCAGCTGCGCCACATGCCTAAAGTTCTGAACCTGCCGTTCCGCGAAGATGTTGCCAAACCCAACCGCGACAATGCCATTGACGTTTACCTGGGCGATACGCCGGAGGATGTTATTGGTGATAATGTCTGGGCGGAGACCTTTACGAAGCAGCCCAAACCCCTGACCAAGATGCAAAAGAAAAAATGGCTGGCCAAGGTCAGCGGTGTTTGCCTGGGCAGCGACGCGTTCTTTCCCTTCGGCGACAATATTGAGCGTGCGCACCGCAGCGGGGTTTCCGCCATTGTCGAGGCCGGCGGCTCCATCCGCGACCAGCAGGTAATCGATACCTGCAACAAGTACGGCATTGTCATGGCGTTTTGCGGACTGAGGTTGTTCCACCATTAAAAATCAGGCCTAAGCGTTTTAGACTGAAGGTGAAGCACCGCCGTAGTGGGGCGGAATCCTGCGCCGCAATTTTGCCGTATTTTATTTTTCGCCATTCCGGACAAGCGCAGACCGGCGCATGCGGGGCGAAGCGCGATCCGGAATCCAGTAAAACACGGGCAGGACTAAAAACAAATTGAACGGAATAAAAACGGGCGAGTCCGGAAGACTCGCCCGAATTACTTAAGCTGAATTGCAACGGGATTGGACACTATAACAAGTTGCTAATTCCTCAAGCGCCGTTGGGACAGATGGTTTTTTATGAGCAAGGAATTATTAACGCGTTATTTTTCGAAAGCACTGCTCGGCAGAATAGCGATTTTCGGCTCGACGTTTTGCTTTTACATTTCAACCGTTATTGTGCGTTGGGTAAAAACGGAAGGATTAGCTCTGGAGAGTGAGTTTCTCGTCTTCGGCAGGTTTCTGCTCGGGTTTCTCATCATGGCCGTGATCTTTCTCCTGAAGCGTGAACTTCCCCGGCCGCGCCAGTATCATTTCCTTCTCGGGCGCGCTCTCGGTAATACGCTGGCTGTTTTTTGCCTGTATAAGGCAATTGCCCTGACCACGGTTGCTCAGAGCAATATTCTCAATATGACGTATCCCGTCTTTATTGCGATATTTTCCTGGTTTCTCTGGCGGACCGGGCGAAGCCTCCTGGAGGTTGCGATGACTTTTGTGGCTTTTGCGGGCATTGTTCTCGTGCTGGCACCCGGAGAAATGAGTTTTGACTGGAATTCGCTGTGGGGGCTCGCTTCCGGGATCACGGCTGCTTTTGCAATCATCTGCTTGAAATTTGCCCGTGAGCAAAACGATACAGAAACCGTTTTACTGGTAATGTTCGGTGTCGGCGCAATATTTCTCTTTCTCGGTTTTTATCAAAAATTTCATCTGCCGGACGGCAGAGAGTTTCTTTATCTTTTCTCGGTTGCCGGCTTCGGAGTGGCAGGGCAATACTTGCTGACCCTGGGATACCGTTACGTGACGGCGGCGGAAGGAGGGATTATCTCGTCGTTTATCATTTTTCTGGCGGCTATTCTGGGACCTTTCGTTACGTCGGACCCGGCCTTGACACTTTGGGGCTGGGCAGGGGCACTCGTTATCTTTGGAACAGATACCTATTTTATCGTCCGCAAATCCGCTCCGGCGCAGGACAAATGACCCTGCGGAAAAATGCAGAACTCTAAGAAAAATGGGTACGGATATATTTTAGTGTTAGTCGGCATCTGATACGCCAAATGGTACTGAATGGTGTTGTAATTATACTTGACATATTATCTGATTATTTGCTAAGTATGCTTTCATGATTGAAAGACCTTTCTGGATACAGCGGCTGGAAACGGCATGGCGGTCGGCGCCGATAGTCTGGTTAGCTGGTGTGCGTCGTGTCGGTAAAACCACACTGGTAAAAAGTCTTGGTGAAGAGCGAATCTTGTACTTGAATTGCGACCTGCCGGTTGTGGAGGATATGGTATCTCAGCCGGAGATGTTCTTTAAAAGCTGCAAAAAACCCATAATTGTTTTTGATGAAGTGCATCAGTTGCGCGATCCCAGCCGTATTCTCAAGATCGGTGCGGATTTGTTTCCTCGTTTAAAAATAGTTGCTACGGGATCATCAACGCTTGCAGCTACTCGTAAATTTCGGGATGTTCTAACGGGACGCAAACGCAATGTCCATCTTACACCGGTTTTGTATGATGAACTTCCGGCCTTTGATAAGATATCCATTGAAAAACGGCTTTTTCATGGTGGTTTGCCGCAGCCGCTATTGGCAAACCAGAAAGACGCTGAGTTTTATAGGGAGTGGATGGATTCTTTTTTTGTGCGGGATATTCAAAAGGTGTTTGCTTTCCGTTATCCTGAAAAGTTTACCGCTTCTTTTGAATATGTGCTGAAGCAGAGCGGTGGATTATTTGAAACGGCAAAAGGTGCAAGTGCTTTAGGTATCAGCAGAGCGACACTGGACAGCCACCTTCAGGCGCTTGCTGCAACCCATGCCGTAACAATTGTAAGGCCTTTCTTCGGCGGAGGACAGAAAGAACTTACTAAAATGCCGAAAATTTATGCGTTTGATACTGGATTTGTTTCATTCAGCAGAGGTTGGGCTCCATTGCGTCCTGATGATTACGGAACTTTGTGGGAGCACATCGTTTTGGAATATCTTCAGGCCAATGCCTTCGATAAAGAAATTCAATACTGGCGAGATACGTCCGGCAAAGAAATTGATTTTGTAATATCCGGAAATCGTAATACGATTGATGCCATCGAGTGCAAATGGGATCCTCGTTACTTTGAAACAACTGCACTTAAAGCGTTTCGCGAATTGCACCCGAAAGGGAATAATTATCTGATTTGTCCCGATGTAGGACAGGGTTATCAAAAAAGCATAGGGAGTCTGAAAGTTATGTTCTGCAATCCCCGGCAATGGTTTGATAAATATTCCTCATTATAAGCAAGGAGAGACTGTTATGAAAAAGAGAAAGCTTGGTAAAAACGGTCCGGAAGTATCGGTAATAGGGCTGGGCTGCATGGGAATGAGCGAATTCTACGGAAAAACAGACGACCGCGAGTCGGAAAAAGTAATACTTAAGGCCCTGGAAGAGGGAATTACCATGCTGGATACTGCCGACATGTATGGTTTTGGGCATAACGAAGAACTCCTGGGCAGAGTTTTACAAAAGTGGAAAGGGGAGGTATTTCTTGCCACGAAATTCGGGATTGTGCGCAAGCCCGGTGAGTACAAGCGCATTATCGACAACAGTCCGGAGTATATCAACAAAGCAATCGAAGCCAGCTTAAGAAGATTGAAAAGAGATTATGTGGATCTCTATTATGTGCACAGGCTGAACGACCAGACACCGGTTGAAGAAACGACGGCGGCCCTTGCCTTGCTCGTCAAGCAAGGAAAAGTCAGATATATAGGCTTTTCGGAAATTTCCGCAAAGACAATAGAAAGAGCTCATGCCGTTCACCCGGTAACAGCTTTGCAAACCGAATATTCCCTTTTCAGCAGGGGAGTGGAAAAAGAAATTCTCCCGGTATTGGAGAGGCTGGGGATAGGATTTGTTCCCTACAGTCCGCTCGGCAGGGGGTTTCTTTCCGGCAGTCTGAACAAGGCAGCGATAACCGATGGGGATTTCCGGAAAATGCTGCCGCGCACATCGGGGGAGAATTATGATTACAATCAGGGGCTGGTTAAAAAGCTTGCGGATATTGCCTCTGCCCGTGGTATTAAGCCGGCACAGATGGCTTTGGCCTGGGTTATTTCCCGGGGCGATTACATTGTGCCTATTCCCGGGACGAAACGGGAGAAATATCTGATGGAAAATATCGGATCGGTTGATGTTGAACTGGATGAAAGCGAGATAGACGCTCTTGGCAGTATCTTTTATCCCGGTGCGGTCAGGGGGAACAGATACAGCGATGCCGGAATGGTGGGCATTGAAGAGTAAAACAGCATCACCCGCGGATTTTCTTCATGTGCTCGATTCTCTTTTGAATCAGCGCATCGGTTCCGATGTCTTCGCGGTAGGCGACGGGACCTTTGACTGCTTTCACGCCCTTTGCGGTTATTCTGCGCGCGGCATCGAGCGTGTCGGCAATGCCCACAATACCGATGGCGCGCGACGAACTCAGATACAAACCGTCTTCTTTTTTATCCACGGAGGAATAGTAGAGTCTTGCTTTTCCCACATCGCCCACTTCAATCTTCGCTTTGGATGACGCGGCGTCGGGATGACCGGCAGGCAGACCATAGCCTTTGGGAACAACGTATTTGCAAACGGTTGCTTTTTTCTCAAATTCAATTTTCAGCCGGTCGAGCGTGCCGGCGATGATATGTTTGCAGATTTCCACGAAATCCGTTTTCAGAAGCGGCAGGATGTTCATGGCTTCGGGGTCGCCGAAGCGGGCGTTGTATTCCAGAAGCTTTACACCGTTTTTCGTGGCGATGAAGCCGCCGTACATGACTCCCTTGTAAGGGCTGCCTGTTTCTTTTAAAAGTGCCGCCGTGACCTGACGGGTGATTTCCAGACCTTCTTCAATATCCGACGGCTTTAAAAACGGCAGAGAATGGTCGGGAAACGAATAAGAACCCATGCCTCCGGTGTTGGGGCCGCGGTCGCCGTCAAATCTTCTTTTGTGATCCTGCACGAGCGGTGTGCCGGCAACGGTTTTGCCATCGCACAGACATTGCAGCGAAAATTCCTCGCCGTCGAATTTTTCTTCCACAATCAGAGATCCGCTTCCGGTCAATATCTGACGGCACAAGTCCAGCGCTTCCTGCCGGGAAGTGAAATGATCTCCCTGCACCAGTACGCCTTTACCGCCGGTCAATCCATCCGGTTTGAGAACGATGCCGTCCAGGGAATTCAGGAATTCTTCTACGCCTTCCAGAGATGTAAATACTTTGAATTGCGGATTACCCGGAATGTTGTATTTGGCAACCAGATTGCGGGTAAAAGATTTGGAGGTTTCGAGCCGGGCCAGGCTCTTTGTGGGACCTACTGCGGGAATTCCTGCCGGGGTGAGCGCGTCGACGACGCCGTTATTTAGAGGATCTTCCGGGCCGATGACGGCAAATTCAATTTTGTTTTCCCGGGCAAAAAGGACGATTGCCTCGAGATCGGAGTAACCGCCGATTTTTGTTTTTACCGACAGCGCGGCGATGCCGGGGTTGTTTGCCTTCATGTAAGAAAATAAAAAGGGTTTTTTTCCGGACCGCATAATGGCTTCCGCCATGGCGTGCTCGCGGGCGCCGTTGCCGATTAATAGTATGTTGGGCATTCCTTATTCTCCCGAGATGTTGTTGCGGAGTAAATAACGGAAAATTGATTACAAGTCAATTAATTAGGAATGCTCTTTTGGCTCTTTTCTATAAAATATTTGTCTTTTTCAGCGCCAATCTGCTAAATTATAAAAAAATATTATCCGGGATTATTACAATATTGGATCCGTCATTACAAATAGCCATAATTTTAGTGCTTTTTTTATTCTCCGGCTTTTTTTCTTCTGCCGAAGCCGCTTTATTTTCACTTACGGAATTGCATATCCACAAGATGAAATTGGATGGTTATCCTTTTTTGCGCTTTGTTGAAAATCTCCTCGAAAACCGGCGGCGTCTTTTAATTACCATTATAGTCGGCAATGAAGCCGTTAATATCTGTATCTCCATTCTGGCGGCATCTTTTTTTATCGGCCTTTTCGGGGCGGACGGTCAGTGGATAGCCATAGCTTTTACTACCGTTGTCTTGTTGATAGTCGGTGAATCTATTCCCAAAACATTCGGGGTTACCTATCCCCTGACTATATCTTCCGCCGCATCCCCCCTGCTGACAGCTTTTTCCCGTCTGGAATACCCTTTTGTTATGGGGTTCGAAAAGATCTCAGATTTTATTCTCAGCCGTTACAGCCGGAATGATTCCGGGAATGTTGATGATACGGTAATGGAGGGAGAGTTCAAAACACTCGTAGATACGGGAAGCCGGGAAGGAGTTGTTGACGAGGCGCAAAAAGAATTGATCAACAGAATTTTTGAATTGGGCGATAAGCCGGTCACTGATATTATGGCGCCCCGGGTGGACATGTATTGCCTTCCTGTCACGATGTCGGTGGAAGAAGTTGCCGCCGAGGTAATCAAGGTGCGTTATGAACGGATACCCGTTTATGCCGGCGATCGCGATGATATAGTCGGAATTCTTTACGCCCGCGATTTGCTCAATGCCACACTGCAGGAAAAGAAAACCGACAGCATCGAAAAACTGCTCAAAAAACCTTATTTTGTTCCGGAAGGCAAAACCATCAACGGGCTTTTGCATGATTTTCAGGAAAATCGTACACAATTGGCGGTCGTAGTTGATGAATACGGCGGAGTATCGGGGCTTGTTACACTGGAAGATATTCTGGAACATTTGTTTGAAGAGGAGCTGGCGGAGTGCAACGATTTGCGGAATGGTTGTGAAAGGATGGATGAAAATACCATTATTGTGCCCGGGAAATTGCCGCTGGAACAGTTTAATGTTTTAATGCAGACGCAATTGCCGATTGAGGAATTCGATACCATCGGCGGCTTTGTTCTGCATTTATTCGGTAATCTGCCGTCTCCGGGCGATGAATATAAATATGAAGGGCTTATCTTCCGGGTGGAAAATGTAAGCAGGACGAGAATCCTGAAAATCAAAGCACACTGGGATGTCAATCCGGATAAAAATACATGAATACCTATTTAACAATAGCCGTTATTTTAATCTGTTTTCTTCTGGAAGCACTTTATTCCGGCGGAGAGATTGCTCTAATCTCTTCCGACATCAATAAGATTCGGTTCTTTGCCCGTCGTGGTTCTTTTAGTGCCGGGCAGGCCCTGAAACTTTTAGAACGTCCGGAGTGGTTTATTTCAACGACGATTATCGGCACAAACCTGGCCATTGTCACCGGTTCCACTCTGGCGACCGGTGTTTTTATTGATTTATTCGGCCCGGTGCACGGTGAAAAAATATCCTTTTTCATAATATTGCCGACATTGCTCGCCATGATCATTTACCGCAGTGTTTTTCAGGAGTACGCCGAAACAATGGCCATGAAAGTGGCGTTTTTTATTCGTGTGTCCTCCGTGATTTTTTATCCGGCAGCCTCAGCCATAGCGGCGGTATCCCGCTGGACGGTAAGATTTTCAACCGGCCGGAAAGTAAAGAAGTCTTCTTATATTACCAAGGAGGGATTAAAATATATTCTCAGAGCAAAGACTGAAGGCAGCGATATTCTGAAAACGGAAAGAGAAATGGTCAGCCGGGTTTTTGATTTTTCGGAAATTACGGCGAGTAAAATAATGGTTCCTATCTCGGCGCTCACTACACTGCCTGTTACTACTTCCCTAAGCGATGCCGCCCGGATTGTGAGCGCTAAAAAATATCTGCGGATACCGGTTTATTCGGGTGAAGTTTTCAATATAGTAGGTATCTTGCATTATTTCGATCTGATGGAGTTTCTCCATACGCGTAAAGATGAATCTTTGCCGTCCGATCAGGAAACTATCGCCTCCTGCTTGCAGACGAATGTGTTTTTTGTGCCGGAAACAAAAAAAGCCGGTGAGCTTTTGATTGATATGCAAAGAAAGCGCGAACACATGGCGGTTGTTGTTGATGAGTACGGCGGGGCCATAGGCATTGTAACCGGTGAAGATATCCGGGAAGAGATCGTGGGCAGCATCAATGACGAATATACTGCCGGCGAAAAATTATACAAGAAAATCGCCGCCGGGAAATATCTGGTCAGCGGACGCATGGGGATTGCTGATCTGGAGCAGTTGTTGCTGATAAAATTGCCGGCGGGTGATTATGAAACCATAGGTGGATTTCTGATGTATAAATTGGGAAGAGTTCCCAGGCGGAAAGAAAAAACTAATTACGGCGGGATTAATTTTATTATTGAAAATGCCGACCAGAAATCCGTAAAAGAAGTGCTGCTGATTCTCCCCGATCAGTCGGATCGGGAGTTTGCGGAAAGTAAGGAAGCGTAGCCGGAGGAAAATTGAAAGAAGATAAATTTTGTGCTCTGATCCTGGCGGCAGGCAAAGGCACCAGGATGAAATCGGATATGGCCAAAGTTCTGCATGTCCTGGAGGACAGGCCTCTTTTGTACTATTCGCTCGCAGCGGCGCGGAACGCGGGCGCCGATAAAATTGTTGTCATTGTCGGGCATCAGGCCGACCAGGTGAAGAGAGCGTTTCCCGACCCTGATTTGATTTTTGTAGAGCAGATGCCGCAATTGGGGACAGGGCATGCCGTGATGCAAGCTGCGGGAGTTTTGAAAAATTATCCGGGACTCACGGTTATTCTTTGCGGCGATGTGCCGCTTTTGCGGCCGGAGACGATCCGGACATTGCTTCGTCATCATCAAAAGGCGCAGGCCTGCGTAACCGTATTGACGACCGAACCACCCGGAGACCATGCCTATGGCCGCATTGTGAAAGATGACCAGGGCGATATTATCAAAATTGTTGAACACCGTGATGCCGGCGATGCAGAAAGAGCAATTAAGGAAATCAATACCGGCATCTACTGTGTGAATACGTCTTTCTTGTTTGCGGCGCTCACCCAGGTTAAGAATGACAATCAGCAAAAGGAATACTATCTGACCGATATCGTGGAAATTGCCTGCCGGGAAGGACACAAGGTGCAAGCCTGTTTAACAAAGGATTATATTGAGGTTATGGGCATCAACACGCTTGCGGAATTGGAAAAAGCGGGCGAGTATCTCCGGTTTGGGCAGGATTAAGTAGTGTCTGATATAATTAATCTCGTTCAGAATAAGGCGATTTTAGCGCCTCTTGCGGGTATTTCCAATTTGCCTTTCCGGTTAATTGCGCGGTCTTTCGGTTGCGCGCTTGCCTATACGGAGATGATCAGCGCCAACGGCCTTATCCGTAAAACGGAAAAAACGTTTGAATATCTGAAGAGTTGTGCCGATGATAAGCCTCTGGGGATGCAGATTTTCGGTGCCGACCCGCAATTGTTGGCCGAAGCGGCCCGGATCGTTGCCGCACGCGGCGCAGATATCGTCGATATCAATATGGGCTGTCCGGTGAAAAAGGTCATTAAGGCCGGAGCCGGGGCGGTTCTGATGAAAAATCCGGAACTTGTCGCCCGTATTATTACGGAAGTCAAAAAAGCGGTGACAATTCCCGTAACAGTCAAAATTCGTTCCGGCTGGAATCGCAGTTCCGTAAATGCCGTTGAGATTGCCCGGATTGCCGAAGATTCCGGAGCCGATGCCATAACCGTCCACGGCCGTACGGCCGATCAGGGATACAGCGGGCAGGCAGACTGGGAAATTATTGCGAGAGTCAAAGAAAATGTGCGTATTCCGGTGGTTGGCAATGGTGATATCTGGATTCCTCAGAATGCAGTTGCCATGATGGCGCAGACAGCCTGCGATGCGGTTATGGTGGGCCGCGGAGCATTGGGTAACCCCTGGATATTTGATGGGATAAATCATCTGCTGGCCGGAACAAAAGAACAGGGTGATTTTTTTCCTGATCCGGCACAAAGGTATGAAATAATAAAAAAACACTGGTTAATGGAAAGCCGGCTGGAAGGGCCCGTGGCCACGGTTAGAAATTTCCGTAAGCACCTGTTATGGTACACAAAAGGGCTCAGCGGATCGAGCCGGTTCCGTGCTCTGGTGGGAACACTAACGAGTGCTGAAAGTATGCACGATGAACTTGATAAATATTTCCGGTTTCTGGCCTCCGGCCGCTTAAAATAATACCTTGACTTTAAAAAGATAAATTGGCATGAATAAAAACAAATCATATATTTTTTATAACCACTACTTTTAATTTTTTGTGTTGATTACGGCGCGAGAGGAAGGATAAAATCAAAGTGGAATTGGAAAAATTTAAAGAGCTGGAAAATAAGATAAAAGGAATAGTCAGTGAGCAGGTATTTTTAAAGAAACAGATTTCAACATTGGAGGAAGCACTAAAAAATAAAGATTCGGAGATAGATGTTTTAAATAATAAAATAAAGACATTAGATGGAGAAAGGGACAGCGTACGCGCGAGGGTAGATTCATTGCTTGGTTTACTTGCGGATATAGAAAAGGCTAAATAAGCTTCCAGGGCGTGTATTTTGAAAAAAAGCTATAAAATTAATATCTTAGGGCAGGAGTTGACGGTTTTAAGTGATGCAGATGATGAACATGTGGCGAACGTTATTAAATTACTTACTGATAATATAGAAGAGGTATTGAAATCTGCAAATAATCTCAAGGCCTTAGATGTTGCCATCCTGGCAGCTTTAAATGTTGCAGAAGAATTATTGAAATTAAGAGGTATTAATAAAGAACTCTGTGATCAGTTGGAAACGAGATCGGAAGAATTGATTCAACTAATTGAAAATGCAAGTTAGCTGTAAGTTTTGTTTACCCCTGCGATGTGCGTGATTAACATTCGTTTTTTGAGCCAACACTTTGAACTTGGGGTCCTTCCTTGTATGCGGTGTGCATGTCAGCCTTATTCCCGCTAGCCGGGAGGCAGAAAGCCTGAAGCAGACAATACCGGATACCCACTTAAGAACAAGGTTCAAAAAAGTTATTAACACGGCATAAGCGGGGGTTTTCATGCCTGGTCCCGACACATTATCTTGTCTTTAGAAAAAACAAGTCATTCCATTGGTTAGCTTAGGCGGTGCAGTTACGGGCTGAAATAATCGGCCTGCTTTCTATTCTTGACTTGCCGCTTTGATCTCTTTTTCCGATAGGATCCGACTTGATAATTAATTGAACAAAACAGCAATGAATCCTCCGGCAGGAAGCATTATAAAATCCCGCCGGGAGGTTTAAATATAGCGTTGCTTAAGAAAATTTCTTAAGGAAAATGAAAGCCGGAAGAGCGAAAAAGGAGATGTGTCTGGACAGCGGTTTTCTTAAGCAGAGCACGGGAGGTGAAGTTAGATGTTAAATGGAAGTTTATTTGTCCTGGTTATATTGGTGGCGATAATCATAGGTGTGGTAGTTGGTTTCATTTTAAAGCATGTGTCTTCGGCGAAAAAGATCAAGTCGTCGGAGAGTCTGGCAGCACGGATTGTCGAAGAAGCGAAAAAAGAATCGGAAACAATAAAAAAAGAATCAGTATTGCAGGCTAAGGAAAACCTTCTGAAAATGAAGGCTGATTTCGACCGGGAAACCAAAGATCGTAAAACTGAACTGGATGGTCTGGAGCGCCGGATTCGCTCCAAGGAAGAAAATCTGGATAAACGGATCGATACGCTGGCGCAAAAGGAAACGAATATCGAAAACCGTGAAAAATCATTGTCGTCTAAAGAAGCGGCAATGGACGAAAAACATAGAAAACTTGATGCGATTATAGAAGAACAAAAGGAAAAATTGGAAAAGGTTGCCGGAATATCTTCGGAAGAAGCCAAGACTCTGTTAATTCAATCTATGGAGTCTGATGCCAAGCGTGACGCGGCGGCCACCGTCCGCAAAATCGAAGAGGAGGCCAAACTTACCGCTGACAGGAAAGCGCGAGAAATTATCGCTTATTCCATTCAGCGTTATGCCGGCGACTATGTGGCGGAGCATACCGTTTCCGTCGTCAATCTGCCGAGTGAAGAAATGAAAGGCCGGATCATCGGCCGGGAGGGCAGAAACATCCGTGCCATTGAAGCGGCGACAGGTATCGATTTGATTGTCGACGATACACCGGAAGCGGTAGTCCTTTCGAGCTTTGATCCGGTAAGAAGAGAAGTCGCTCGGATATCACTCGAGAGATTGATTCAGGACGGCCGGATTCATCCGGGGCGCATTGAAGAAATCGTCAAAAAAGTCCGGTCGGAAGTCGAACAGGTTATTCGGGAGACCGGCGAGAAGGCATCTTTCGATGTGGGCGTCCATGATGTTCATCCCGAAATAATCAATCTGCTGGGCAGTTTGAAATACCGTACCAGCTATTCGCAGAATGTTTTGCAGCACTCCGTTGATGTTGCTTATCTCACGGGTATAATGGCTGCGGAATTAAGACTGAATATCAAGGAAGCCAAACGGGCGGGACTGCTGCACGATATCGGCAAGGCCATCGACCACAAGATCGAAGGACCCCATGCCGCCATCGGCGCGGATTTTGCCAAACGCTTTGGTGAGAATGCGCGCATTGTTCAGGCTATCGCGACCCATCATGATGACGGCCGCAACAATACGCTTTTGGGAGTTCTGGTGCAGGCAGCCGATACACTGTCTGCAGCCCGACCCGGGGCCAGGCGCGAAATGCTTGAAACCTACGTAAAAAGGCTCGAGGAGCTGGAAAAGATCGCCCATTCCTTCAGCGGTGTCGATAAGTGTTACGCCATTCAGGCCGGACGCGAGATAAGGATTCTTGTGGAAAACGAGAAAATATCCGATAATGATACGGTAATGTTGTGTAACGATATTATCAAAAAAATCGAAAGTGAACTGACCTATCCGGGACAGATCAAAGTCACCGTAATCCGGGAAACACGGGTTTCGAATTTTGCCAAATAAGTGCGGCTGGAAATTGAGTTGAGGAAAATGAAAATACTGTTTATCGGCGATATCGTGGGAAAACCGGGCCGCAGGGCGGTGCGCGAGCTTCTGCCCAAACTGGTGGGAGACCGTGCCATTGATCTTGTCATCGCCAATTGTGAAAATGCCGCAGCCGGTTTTGGTATAACAAGAGATATCGTGGAAGAACTCTTCGGCAACCACATTGATATTCTGACTTCCGGCAATCACATCTGGGATAAAAAGGAAATACTGGAATTTATCGAAGATTACGAGGCTCTGCTGCGTCCCGCCAATTATCCGGCAAAAGTTCCGGGGGCGGGCACGGTCGTGATGCCGACGGCGGCAGGCGATTACGTGGGTGTGCTCAATCTGGCCGGCCGTATTTTCATGCTGCCGATTGACTGTCCGTTTACAAAGGCAAAAAGCGAAATCGCCGAACTGCGCAAAAAAGCCAAAGTGATCATCGTGGATATCCACGCCGAGGCAACCTCCGAAAAAAAGGCGCTGGGCTGGTATCTCGACGGCGAGGTAAGCGCGGTGCTGGGAACGCATACGCATGTGCAGACGGCGGATGATGAAATACTGCCCAAAGGGACGGCTTATATGAGCGATGTCGGAATGACCGGAGCTTTTGATTCGGTGATCGGTGTTAAAAAAGAAGCCGTAATCGAGCGGTTTTTAACCGGTGTGCCCAACAAGTTTGATACGGCCAAAGGCGATGTCCGCCTGCAGGGCGTTTTATTGGATATTGATCCGGAGACGGGAAAAGCAAATTCCATTGAGCGGATCAGCGTCAGGTTGAAGGAAAAAGCGGAGGCAAGTGAAGAATGAAAAGCGCGTATGACATTTTAAAGGAAAGAGGTTTTGTAGAACAGGTAACCGATGAGGCTCTGATCAAGGAACTTTTCGGAGCAGGGGAGGTAACCTGTTATATCGGCTTTGATCCTACGGCGACAAGCCTCCATATCGGGAGCCTTGTGCCCATCATGTCACTGGCGCACATGCAGAGAAACGGCAACAAGCCGATTGCCCTTGTAGGCGGAGGAACAGGTCTTATCGGCGATCCCAGCGGCAAGACGGAAATGCGCCAGATCCTCACCCGCGATAAGATTGACTATAATGCTGAGTGCCTGGGGAAACAACTTTCCCAGTATCTCGATTTTTCCGAGGGCAAGGCGCTCCTGCTCAACAATGCCGACTGGCTCACCAAAATCAACTACATTGAATTCCTGCGTGATATCGGACGGCATTTCAGTGTGAACCGGATGCTCGCGGCGGAAAGCTACAAGATAAGGATGGAAAAGGGTCTCAATTTCATCGAGTTCAATTACATGCTCCTCCAGGCTTACGATTTTCTCTATCTGTTTCAGCATCAGGGCTGTGCCCTGCAGATGGGCGGAAACGACCAGTGGGGCAATATGCTTGCGGGAACGGAGCTGATCCGCAAGGTGGCGGGCAAAGACGCCCATGCCGTAACCTTCCCGCTGATTACCACGTCGCTCGGGCACAAGATGGGTAAAACGGAAAAGGGAACCATCTGGCTTGATAAGACTTTGACTTCACCTTACGAGTATTATCAGTACTGGGTAAACAGCGACGATGCCGATCTTGAGAGATTCCTGAAGCTCTTTACCTTTTTGCCTCTCGATGAAATCAGCATCGTGAAAAATCTGACCGATGCCAGGCTCAATATGGCCAAAGCCGTGCTCGCGTTTGAAGCGACAAAGGTTACGCACGGAGCTGCCGATGCCGAGGCGGCCTGGCGGGCTTCGATGGAGGCCTTCCATTCGCGCCCCGTGGATGCGGATATGTTCCCGTCAAGCACTATTCCACGTACGGCGCCCGCAATTGATACTTCCGCCATTCCCCGCTTTCAGATTTATATGGCAGAGGATACTTTAGTTTCTGGTGTCTGTGCTAAATCCGGATTAACGCAGTCTTTGTCCGAAGCCCGGCGTCTTATTGAACAGGGCGGTATTTATATCAACGACCGCCAGGTAAAATCGACTGATGAAAAGCTCACTATGGCGGACTTTGCTGATAACAAAGAACTGCGTATTCGAAAAGGCAAGAAAAAATATCTGATCGTACAGATAAAAGATTGAGCCGAGGATTAAATGGGCATCCCTTCGCTCAGAATGCCCTGCAACTACGGCTCTAGGGCTCATTGCGCGACAGCCGGAAACTCGCCTTGGGCTCAGACAGTCCGGCTGTCTTACGCTCCATTTCGCCAAGAACCGTAACATTTCGGGCATATTCGCTCAGTGCATGCCCATTCAATCCCGGTGCGATACCGGTGGACAGACTATATGGCAATGACTTCTCGTCATTACGAGACGCCTTTCAGGCGTCGAATAAACACTTTCATATTTCCAGCCTGCCAGTCCAAGCTTGCAGGTAAATTCATGAAATAATTTTATGCCGGAACAAACTATTACAAAGCGGCAAATCATTTTTATCATGCTGGGAACCATGCTTACCCTGCTGATTGCGGCACTTAATAATACAATTGTCGGGACGGCCATGCCGAAGATTGTTCGGGAGCTTCAAGGTATGGAGCATTATTCCTGGCCTTTTACATCCTACATGCTTTTTTCAACGATTATTCTGCCGATATCGGGAAAACTTGCAGACATTTACGGGCGGAAAAAAATAACTCTTCTCGGCATAATTATTCTCGCCGTAGCTTCCATGCTGTGCGGCATTTCCCGCACAATGATCGAGCTTTCCATCCTGCGCGGCTTTCAGGGTATCGGGGGCGGCATCTGTGTTTCCAGTGCCTTTATCATTGTTTCGGAAATATTTCCGATGGGGCAGCGCGCCAAATATATCGGTCTCGTTACTTCCATGTTTGCCCTGGCGAGCATCATGGGGCCGGTGGCCGGTGGAATCATAACGGATCACTTCTCCTGGCGCTGGGTCTTTTTCGTGAATATTCCCCTGAACGTTGTTGCTTTTCTTCTTCTTTTCAAATTTCTTCCGGTCATTATTCATCATGACGAGGAAAGGAAAATCGACATTATCGGAGTTGCGGCCTTCGTCCTGACGGCACTACCCGCTCTTTTTGTGGTGAGCCAGATTGCATACCGTCCCTTCCTGTCCTTAGACATGATCGCGCTCACATTATTTTCTCTTTTGATGCTTATTCTCTTTCTATATGTAGAGAAGCGCTCCAGAGAACCTATTCTTAACCTTCATTATTTTAAAGAGGATATCTTTTCCGCTTCGGTGATAGCTTCAGCTCTGGGGAGTATGGCGGTTTTCGGTACGGCGATTTTTTTTCCGCTCTATCTGCAAAGCACTCGCGGACTGAGCGCCACAAAGTCGGGGCTTATCATGATGCCGATGATGATGGCGATGATTCTGGCGACAAATATTTCCGGTACTCTGGTTTCCCGATTTAAGATCTTCAAACCGGTAGCGGTTGCCGGTTTTATCATCACCTGCCTGGGGATATTTTCTTTTGGTTTCTTAGGCAAATACTGCTCAATTGCGGGGCTGATTGTTTTTTCATCGCTTGCAGGAGGCGGCATCGGTCTAACCTTGCCCATATTTTCCGTTGCGCCGCAAAGCGTATTTCCTCACCGTCAGGTGGGCATTGTTACATCTCTTCTACAGTTTTTCCGCAACCTGGGAGGAACCGTCGGATCGGCAATGTTCGGGACAATAATGTTTTTGCATATGAGTTCGAAACTGAAGGATGTTCCTAACGGAAATGTTCCGGCGGCAACAGCCGATCTTGTAAAGAATCCGGCAATCCTGACCAATCCGGAAAAAGTTGCGGCAATTCGCGAAAGTATTCCGCAGTCGTTAATTGCCGACTTTGAGCGTTTTGTCTCGTCGTGTCTTTCATCAGTTGCGGGTTCCATTGAAATGATATTCATTGTCGCCGGAGTCATTCTCCTTATCGGCCTGGTATCGGTGATTCTGAAATTCAACGAGAAAAAGGTACGTCATGCGGTGAGTGAGTACAAGAAAAGGCAGCAGGTAAAGTTTTCCTCATAAATAACTGCATTGCCGTGTGCGGGAAATAAATATTACCGTTCACCGGTTTGTCATTCCCCGGCTTGACCGGGGAATCCAGATATTATGCGAATATTGTCTTACTAAGCTCGGAAACAAGAAATAGGAGGAAATAGGGCGCTGGTGCCCCTATTATACGGATTTTTGCTTTGATGAATGTGGTGGAAATTGAATGGGCATCTCTTCGCTCAGAATGCCCTGCAACTACGGCTCTAGGGCTCATTGCGCGACAGCCGGAAACTCGCCGCGGGCTCAGACAGTCCGGCTGCCTTATGCTCCATTTCGCCAAGAACCGTAACATTTCGGGCATATTCGCTCAGTGCATGCCCATTCAATCCCGATGCGACACCGGTGGACAGACTATATGGCAATGACTTCTCGTCATTACGAGACGCCTTTCAGGCGTAGTGGTAATCTCATGATTATGGCTGCTTAGGGGAAAGGGATTGTTTCCGCCTTTACACGCTCTCGTGATTATCCACGTTTTGTCATTCCCCGGCTTGACCGGGGAATCCAGATATTATCCAAATATTGTCTTACTAAATACATTCCACGTATAACTTCGATGCTAATAATAGATGTTGACATACGTTTAGTGTGATTTTATCTCCCCGATCTTCCTAACCGTTCCCTTTAATTTTCTTGTATCGGTGATTTTGAAATTCAGCGAGAAAAAAGTAAGTCTTGCGGTTGCTGAATATAAAAAGAAGTATCCGGTAAAAGTATCATCTTTATGAAAGCATTGACATTCCCTTTTAAATCGGGATAATTAGACTGCATGGAATAGCAATGGACAGATCATATTTTACTGCAATTAAAAGAAAGAAATATTGCCAAAGGCCTTATTGCGGATGCTTTGAAATCTCCTGATTATAAAATGCCCGGTAGCGGAAACAGAATAATATATCATAAGATGGTATCGGGTAAGTTGTTGCGAATAATTACGGAAGGGGATTTATTGATAACTGCTTATATAACAGATAAGATCAGCAAATACACAAAGGAGGTAAAATAAATGAGAATGCATTATAGTCAGGCAGCTGATGCTATTTATATACGTTTAAAAGAAGATCGCATACATAATACTGATGAAGTTACTCCCGATATCATTATGGACTATGATGAAAAGGGCAATGTTATCGGTATTGAAATCTTATCCGCATCGGAAAAAGTTGATGTTCGCGAACTTACAATTCAATCTTTTGATAAGGTTCTGGTTGATAAGATTGCATCTGCATAAATATAAATTGTAGTTTTATTCAACGGTGCTTTAATATCAGTTGGGGCGCTGTCCGAAAACATCATCGCATTATCAACGAACCAAATATTTTCCCTCTCAGAATATTATCAATAAAATATTGACATACTGTAATAAGTTATGCTTTTATCTCCTTGATCTTCTTAATGTATTCATGTTCAGGTTTATGCTCACAGGCAGTTATTAATGCCGTTTTGATTTCACAGGATAACGAGGCGGCAAGGAGGAGGCAACAAGGCGTATATGAAAATACGTAGAGGAGGCCGACCCCGGCCTTCGCCGGCAGGCTGTGCCAACAAAGTTAGCCAAAAAAAGCGAAGTGGCATAGGGGGGCTTGAAGATGATCCAATTCAAAACCAATAAATTAACAGATTTTAAACTCACAAAGCGAAAAAAGCTTACGCAGTATCGTATGACTGTTCATATAAAGTAAATAGTAAAATAAATAGTAAAATAAATACAACCGTTGTTAATGTTTTCAATCTCCCTTGCTTTATAGTATGCACGGAGGGAAAGAATAGAGGCCACTGGACAAGATTCGTAAACAAAGTATGCTGCTAAAAGAAATAACACGAGGTAAACGGGTATGAATATCGGAATTATCGGCGTGGGAGGTGTCGGGGGGTATTTCGGAGGAAAAATCTGCAGGCAGGCTGCAGCACTGGGGGCAAGCATTTTTTTTGTAGCGAGGGGTAAACATCTGGAGGCGATCCGGGAAAACGGCCTTTATGTCGGTACGTCGGCGGAAGGGGAATGGATCTGCCGGCCGACTCTTGCTACCGACCGGATTGAAGAGTTGCCTGTGCTTGATATCTGCTTCCTGTGTGTCAAATCGTATGATCTTCAAACGACCGTTGCCAGGCTAAACGGTAAAGTATTGAAGTCGACGCTCGTAATTCCTCTTCTCAACGGTATTGATATATACGAGAGGATAAGAAAAAACATGAACACCGCGCAGGTACTGCCCGCCTGCGTTTACATCGGAGCGCAAATTACGGATTACGGCCAAGTAATGCAGATGGGTGGCGCCTGTAAAATTCTTCTGGGACCCGATCCGCAAATGCCCGGTTCTGCCCCCGAGCCGATGCTCAGTCTTTTTCAAAAAAGCAACATTAAGTATGAATGGCTTACCGATGCCTATCCGGCGATCTGGAGCAAATATATTTTCATTGCCGCCTTCGGACTCGTAACTGCGACTTTTGACAAAACGCTGGGAGAGATAATGGAATCGGAAAAGTTGAGTAATTATGTTCTCTCGATCATGCGCGAGGTTGCTTTACTTGCTGAAAAATCAGGGGTGGCTCTTCCGGAAACGATCGTTGATGATTCCTATCGAACGGGCAAAAATTTTCCGTATGAAACAAAAACCTCTTTTCAACGTGATGTTGAGTCTCCGGATAAACCGGACGAACGCGATCTGTTCGGCGGAACGATTCTTCGTCTGGGCCGCCGCCTGGATATGAAAACGCCGGCGACACAGGAATTGTGGGAGATGCTGGAGAAGAGAAAACCGTATAGAGAATTATCACACCAGATTGAAAAATTAATTAATGAAATTTTAGGAGATAAATAATGCCGGAACTACAGGAAGAAGTAACCGTCCATCTGATAAATGATAAGGTCCGATTTACCGGAGTGTCCGGGGCGAATCCCGATCAACCTGTCACCTTCGATTATAAACCGCCGCTTGGCGACGGGCAGGGGTATAACGGGCTTGAGTTGCTGCTGATGAGTTTCAGCGGTTGCAGCGCCACAGCTATAGTTTATCTGCTTAGAAAAATGAGAAAGACGGTATCCGGATTGGAGGTGCAGGCGAAAGGTATAAGGAGAGAAGAGCCGCCGATAAAACTGGAAAAGATCTTTATAAAATTTATTCTGAATTCAAAAGACACAAAAGATACGGACATCCAAAGGGCGATTCAACTGGCGGAGCAGGCAGCCTGTCCGGTCTGGCAAATGATCAAGAACAATGTTGAAGTTGTAACGGAATACGAAATTCTTTCCTGAAGATCAGTATTAACTTTCATTTTATTTCACGATTGCATATGAAGGTCAGGTAATGAAAGAAATTTACACGGAAATCGAGATCCAAGCATCGGACGACAAGGTCTGGCGTATCTTAACAGATTTTAAAAGTTATCCTCTGTGGAATCCTTTTATTCGGAAAGCGGCTGGAAACATTAAACTTGGCGATAAACTGCAGATTATCCTTCAACCTCCTGGTTCCGCCAAGATGTCTTTTAGTCCCACTGTTATAAAATTGGAAGATAAACGGGAATTACGCTGGTTAGGACATCTGTTAATTCCCGGACTTTTTGATGGAGAACACATTTTCGTAATCGAACAAATGAAATCAAATCAAGTAAAATTTATTCAACGCGAAATATTTAAAGGACTTCTTGTTCCACTATTTGCCGGCAAATTGGATTTGGGAACAAAAAACGGTTTCATGGAAATGAATATTGCTCTTAAAAAACAGGCTGAACAAACATAAAATATTAAAATTGATAACAAAGCTGCTTACGAAATCAGCAGGCGAGGATGCCCTCTTTAAACTTTAACGTAATGTCCGAAATAATAATCAGCAATTTTGATATGACGACACCACCTCATGATATTTTTAGTCAGGTGGCTCTTAGAAAGAGATGGAAATGAACGAATACATTATTCTTGCTCTGGGTATTATATTTGCCGGTGTCGGCGGTGAGCTTTTCGTTCGCGGGACAGTCGGCCTGGCGAGTTTGGCGAGGATATCACCGGGAATTATCGGTGCAACCGTCGCGGCTTTTGCCACATCAAGCCCCGAACTTTCGGTTTCCATCAATTCCGCCCTGGCCGGGAAACCACAAATCGCCCTGGGCGATGCTCTGGGCAGCAACATTGTTAATGTCGGATTGATTCTCGGGCTTGCTTTGCTGATTTCCGGAATCCAAAGTCCACGCGGGAGCGTCAAGAGGGATATGCCCGTAGCACTGCTGATTCCTGTAATCATGGGTGTGCTTTTTCTTGATGGGGTTTACTCGAGAACAGAAGGGATAATAATGCTGTGCTTTTTCTTTGCCTGGCTTGTTGCCGCAGCTCTTGAGGCAAGAAGACAGCGCAGTTTTACACAGGAAATTGTCGGGGAACATAAAAAATGGCTTGTAATTATCTACTGCATGGCCGGTCTGGCGCTTCTTATCGCCGCCGGAAATCTGATAGTTGCGGGTGCCAGACAAATCGCCGTTTCCTTCGGCATTAACGAATTCATTATCGGCGCAACAATTGTTGCCATTGGCACCTCGGCACCGGAATTGGCGACAGCACTGATTGCCAAGTTTCGTGGTCATGATGAAGTAGGTCTGGGAACGATACTGGGAAGCAATATCTTCAACGGCGGATTTATCGTGTCGGTTGCAGCCGTCATTCACCCGATTACGGTAAAATGGCAGAGTGTCGCCATTACTCTGGCCTTTGGTCTTGTGGCTGTCGTTCTTGTCTATCCTCCCCGCAGCGGTTTCATTAGAAGAAGGCGCGGCCTATTGCTCTTGGCGCTTTATCTGGCTTATGTTATCGCGGCTTTCCAGCTCAACTTGGCTTGAAAAATATATAAAATACAAACGTCAGGATGAAGCGGACTCGTGTTTCATATCGCGGCTGCTGGTGTATATTATCAGTGCGAGCGCCAGCAGGGCGGCAGCGGAGCCGAAGCCCCACTGATAGGCGGCAACCGGCAGGGCTCCAGTTGTTGACGGCTGCCAGTAACTCATAATCAAACCTATGGCATGCTGGATTACAGCCGCTCCCAGCATGACAAAAAAATTCAGGGCGGTAAGAGCGGTCCCGGCGATGGAGAGAGAAAAGGTCTCTTTCACCTGGGCATATAGAATAGTATTGCTGGAGTAAGTCAACCCCAGTAGCCAGAATTGTAATAATAAACCCCATCGTGGTAACTGCAGGTTCAGTACCAAACTGGAAAAGACCAGCAGCATGGCCATTTGTACCGACAGGATCGGCAATTTACGCCGCCCGATTTTGTCGGACCAGCGTCCCCAGAGAGTTGCGCCGCAAATGACGCCGACCGGAGTGGCGAGTAATATGCTGCCGGCGGCTGTTTTGCTCATGCCGTAGGTGTGCATCAGGTAAGGGCCGCCCCACAAGCCTTGAACGACTATCAGCGTTCCGTAAGAGGTGAATGCCAGCGGCGCCAGGCGCCAGAAATGACTGCTGCCGAAAACCTTGTGAAGTCCGGTCAAAATGCCGGCCAGGGAAGGCGTATCGGGTAGCGGTGTGCCCGGCTGTTGCGGAGGATGATCGCGTACTACCAGATACATGACGGCGGTAATAAGCAAAGTTGCCGCGGCCATGCAGACGAAAGACATGCGCCAGCCGAATGTTTCACTAAGCAGCGCCAGAGGAGCGGTGGCACAAATTGCCCCCAGATTTCCTATTGATATCATGAGCCCGGCGAGAGTGGCAAACTCGTGGGGTGAAAACCAGGTAGTGAATATTTTATAGGAACCCATGAGAACGGCTGCCATGCCGAGACCGATTCCGGCTCTGGCCAGTATTGCCATGGAGACGTTGTGGGAAAGCGCGAAAACAATAGCACTTGCCGCCCCGATGCAACCCAGCACGCTGATGATGATGCGGGGCCCGAAACGGTCAAGCATTGGTCCCATTGGTAATTGCATTGCGCCGAAACTGTAGAAAAATGCACCACCCAGAAACCCCAGCATCTCGGGGGAGATGCCCAGATCGTGGCTCAGATCGCCTGCGATCACGGCAGTGGAAACGCGCCAGAATTGCGATAAGATATACATGACGGCGCAAGTTGCAAAAATGCCCCAGCGATAGCGGGGAGAAAACGATTTTTTCATAAGATCTCTCAATGTGGTGAAGAACAAACCTTTCATCCGGTATAGAAAAAACGGATTTACCTGTCAATGAAATACTGGCCTTCGGGTAAATAATGTAATCAATTTAATATTGCCTATTGATACAGGAGACTAAATCCTGTAAAAACGCAAAAGTGAAATAATCAGTGACTGTAATTATCTCGGAGTATCTTGGAAATAGAGCGGGGATATATGAATAAAGCCTATGTTCACGGTTACGATCAAAGAGAAAGTATCCGCCTGCAGGATCAGGCGGGGGCTTTGGTTGATCTGTTGCATGCAGACACCTCATACCCTGCGGGAAGCTTTGTTCTGGAAGCCGGTTGCGGTGTTGGCGCGCAGACCATAACGCTTGCCCGAAGCAGTCCCGCTGCCCGGATTACTTCTGTTGACATATCCGAAGCATCCGTAAATGAGACCAGAAAGAAAGTTGCAGCGGCAGGCCTCGCCAATGTTCAATGCCGACAGGCGGATATTTTTAATCTACCTTTCGGGCAGAACTATTTTGACCATATCTTTGTCTGCTTTGTTCTGGAACATCTTTCCCGGCCGGTAGAGGCGCTTACTGTGCTTTCGAACCATCTGCAGCCGGGTGGTACAATCACCGTCATTGAAGGAGACCACGGCTCGGCGTATTTTTATCCCGCAAGCAAAGAGGCCGAGCAGGCGATTCAATGTCAGGTCGAGCTTCAAAGGCTTGCCGGTGGAAATGCCATGATTGGGAGAGAACTTTATCCGCTCCTGTGCCGTGCGGGTTATAGTTCCATTTGTGTATCTCCCCGGATGGTTTATGTCGATTCCGGTAAACCGTCACTTGTGGAGGGTTTTACAAAAAAGACATTCACCGCAATGATCGAAGGTGTGCGCGAGACGGCAATAGATTCGGGCATGATTGCAAAAGAGATTTTTGAAAAAGGAATCAGGGATTTATATCGAACTACGGAAGCGGATGGAGTATTTTGTTATACTTTTTTCAAGGCTGTGGGAAAGAAATAACTGCCTGAAAAGCATTATTGATTGATGCGGCAAATCTGACCGTCTGGAAATCGTTATTTTCCGTTTACAGAATAAAAGACAGAGTTCTATCTAATTGACAACAGGGTATGGATTTGGTAAAAAACGCATGCCAAGAACATCTGGAATAATTCCTCAAGAGCATGACTGTTCTATCCTGCCGTATGGCAATAGCAAGCAGGATATCTTTCATGAAAAACTGCAACTGGTTTTATATAATCCAAACGGGCGGAGGCTTGAACATGAAAAAAACAGTATTACTTTTCACTGCGCTATTTTTTCTGTTTGTAATCTGCGGAGTTTCTTTTGCAGCGGACACTCTGCAGAATGTTAAAAAGCGTGGTGTTCTGCGTGCCGGAGTAAAAGATTTGACTCCGGGATTTGCTCTGGCTGATGTGAAAACAGGAGAAATTTCAGGCTATGATGTTGATATTGTAAAGGCTCTTGCCCGCAAACTTGATGCCCGGCTGGAAATTGTTCCCATTAAAGAGGACGAGAGGATTTCTTCACTGACTGAAGGTAAAGTGGATATTGTGGCGGCGACCATGACCAAAACAAAAGAAAGAGAGCGTTTCATTGATTTCAGCCATACTTATTTCGTTACGGAACAGAAATTTCTTGTTAGTAAAGGTACGGTACAGAGGCTAACCGATCTGGAAAATAAAAAGGTTGGAACAGTGGCTCAAACAACATCGGAGATAAATGTTCGCAAAGCGCTGCCTGCGGCACATATCATTATTTTTGACGATTATGTGCCGGCATTCCTTGCTCTTCAGAAGGGTGATATTTTTGCCGTAACCACGGACGAGGCTATGCTCGCAGCAATTTTGTCCAAAGCGGATAAAGGCGTTTTTGAAATTCCACCGCTTGCTATTTCCAAAGAGCCATACGGTCTTGGTATTCGTAAAGATCAAAAGCCATTTCTGCGGTTTATAAATAAGTCTCTCCTGGAGATGGAGAAAAGTGGCGAGGCCAAAAAGATCTACGACAAATGGTTCGGCCCGGAATCTCAGATACCGCTTAAAAGAGCCTTCAAAATATCTTCCAACTAGCGGAGAAAAAAGAATAACAGGAAGTTCGATAATAAAAGAGCTGAGCGGTTGGCCGTCTAACAATGAAATATATTTCCTGCACTGTTTTTCCGGGAAGGAGATAAAAAGCTTATGAGTCGGGAAACCGACAGCTTGAATCAGGTAACGTCAAGAGTTTTGTGTCAGTTCAGTAAGGAAAGGGGTCCATGTATTTTCCTTAAGATTTTCATAAGC
>MVRV01000066.1 GCA_002068015.1 Smithella sp. PtaU1.Bin162 | reverse complement strand
GTCCCGCTTTAAGTTGTTTTTAATCGTATCCCTTCCCTTATCGATAAAACGCTGCTCGATATCGCGCAGCATCACTGTGTATCCCGCCTGTGCACATACCTGCGCAATACCGTTACCCATCAATCCCGCTCCCAATACGCCTATCTTCTTTATTTCCATGGTAAACCTCCTTGATAATATTCTGTTTCCCTCTTGAAAGGGAAATTGGTTATTTGTTTGATTCTGAGGATGCTTCCGTGTTTACTCGCCGATAAATGTCGGTTTCCTTTTTTCGGCAAAAGATCTCATGCCTTCTTTCTGATCTTTTGTCGCATATAAACTCGACCAGGCAACTTCCTCGTATTCCAGCCCCGCCCGGATATCCGTCTTCGCCGTCATCGCAATGCACTGTTTGGCCGCCTTTAAAGCCAAAGGTGCTTTGCCTGCAATCTTTTCCGCAAGCTTCATCGAAGCTTCCAACGGATTTTCGGCAATCTCGTTCACCAAACCGAATTGCAGTGCCTTAGGTGCATCAATAATCACCCCCTGAAATACCAGCTCTTTGGCCCGGCTCGCTCCGATGAGCCGCGGCAATCTCTGGGTTCCTCCCGCTCCCGGAATAATCCCCAGGTTTATCTCCGGCAAACCCAGCTTGGCATCGGGACCGGCTATCCGCAGATCACAAACCAGCGCCAGTTCCAGCCCCCCGCCCAGGGCATAACCCGATATGGCGGCAATCGTCGGTTTCGTTAAATTCTCCAGTTTATTGAATGTGGGAGTGAAACCAAAGGCCCGGGCCTGTTCCGGATTCATCTCAATCATTTCCTTAATATCCGCCCCGGCGGCAAAATGCTTGTCACTGCCGATCACAACAACACGAATCTGCGGATCGGCTTCAATCATCCGCACAGCCTCATCCAGTTCTTTTATCACTTCGCTGTTTAGTGCATTTAAGGCCTTCGGCCGGTTCAACTTGATAACGGCGGTTTTTTCGACTACGGAAAACAGAATACTCTCGAATTTCATTGATGATTCCTTTCTTAAAAACTTGGTTTATTCTGGAAAAAAATTTATTTGCCCTGAAATACGGCTTTGCGTTTCTCGTAAAATGCCTGCACGCCTTCCTTATTATCCTCCGACTGCAAACAAATCGCCTGGCCCAAAGCCTCGTTATCCAGCATATCCCGCAGGCTGCTCTCCAGACTTTTCGCCAAAAACCGTTTACCCAATCCCAGCGCAAAGACAGGACCGTCCGCCAGGCTCCCGGCAAATTCCAGAACCTTAGCCTCCAGCTCCTCCGGCTTATATAATTCGTTGACGATCCCGATCGCTTTAGCCTCTTCTGCGGAAACTTTTCGCGCAGTCCAGATCAGTTCCTTCGCCTTGTGCATACCCACCACCCGCGGCAGCAAATACAATGATCCCATATCCGGAATCAGTCCCACTTTCGCAAAGGCTTGCATGAACGAAGCTCCCGTCGATGCATATACCAGATCACAGGCCATGGTGATGCTGAATCCGGCTCCCGCCGCCACTCCATTGACACATGCAATTATCGGCTTCGGTATCTCCGCTATCATCAACGTTATCTCGTTGCAGCCGGTCATATGCTCCACGCCGTATACCGCAGTAAAGCCGTCTTCCATTTCCGCGAGATCTCCCCCTGCGCAAAATGCCCGGCCACTGCCCGTCAATACGGCAACATGTATTGTCTTATCGTTCCGGAATTCCATAAGCGCCGTCTTCAGATCAACCCTCAATTCCGGCGTCAGTGAATTCAATGTTTCCGGAAGATTCATCCTTATCACACAGACCTTTCCCTTCTTTTCCAACAATACTTTCGTTCCCACTTTATTTGATCCTTTCTTTTTCCAAAATATTCATTTTTCTGTCCGTTATCCGAAACATGCCGCCCGGCATCAGCGGACAGCTCGCCCATTCAAGTTCTATTTAATCATCATATTCGGCAGCCATAAAATTATCTGCGGAAACATGATTACAATTAGAAGACATATAACAATAATGGCTATAAACGGCAGAACCGAGATGTAGATATCCTTCATGGTTACATCGGGAGGAACAACACTGCGCATGTAAAAGAGGTTGTAGCCAAAAGGAGGTGTGATATAGGCCATCTGCATGTTGATAATAAAGATCGTAGCAAACCAGATCGGATCAAATCCCAGAGCAGCGGCAATCGGGTGGAAAATCGGCGTACAGATGAGCACAATTGCCGTAGGATCCAGAAAGCAGCCGAGGAAAAAATACAATATCTGAAAGATAACAAAAACCGTCCAGCGGCCACCCGGCAAACCGGCCGCCAAATCGAGCATGATTTTTTGTGCCTCCAGGGCATTGAAAATTGCCGAGAAAATAGTTCCACCGATAACAATCCACATAGCCATGCAAGTAATCTTGAGAGTCGCATTACTGGCCTCACTCAAAACCTTCCAGGTAAAGTTGCCTTTAATAATTACCGCAATAACCGTCCCGAGCGCCCCCATGGCGGCAGCTTCCGTAGGCGTACAAACTCCACCGTAGATCGTTCCCAAAACAAGCAGAATAATGATAATCGGCCAGATGAGCGCCTTGAAAGATATGAGAATTTCTTTTAATGACGGCCTTTCCTCCTGCGGCAGAGCCGGCGCATAGACCGGATCCATTTCCGCTCGTACAAATATATAAATACAGTAAAGGATGGCCAGAAGAATTCCGGGAATCATCCCGGCGGCAAAAAGCTTTCCCACGGACAATTGCGCAAGCAGTGCATAAAGAATCATGGTAACGCTGGGAGGAATAAGGATACCAAGCCCTCCCGCTGCGGCAATACAGCCCACCGCCAGGTGTTTGTTATAATTCCTCTTCAGCATGGAAGGCAGGGCGACAAGCCCCATGGTAATGGTGGCCACCGCTGCGATACCCGCCATAGCCGCAAAAATGGCGCACACAATAACGGTCCCTATGGCGAGACCTCCCTTCAGTGCGCCCAGCGTCCGGTACATCATATCGTAAATTTCATCGGCGATGTTGGAATACCTGAGCATGTTTCCCATAAAGATAAACAAGGGAACGGCCAGCAGTATTTCGTTTGTTGATTGGGATATACAGGCGCTGGCCGCTGCATAAAATCCGCTTACCCCCCAGTTAAAATAGGTAAATATAAGTGCAACACCGCCCAGAG
>MVRV01000065.1 GCA_002068015.1 Smithella sp. PtaU1.Bin162 | reverse complement strand
TTGTCATTCTGAACGAAGTGAAGAATCTAATAAAAACAAAACATTGGAACAAAGAGATTCTTCGGCTAAAGCCTCAGAATGACATTGTGACACAGTCTCTTGTGGCAATTTTAAAAGGTTGTTATGTGTTCCGACCGTAACAGGTCATATACCGTTTTCACCGGATTAAAAACCGTAAGCGGCAGTTCAACAAATACGGTATTCCAATAAGCCATGCCGCCATTCCAGAGTCCGGGCATTTCGAGCGCCTTGAAAGTCTTTCCTTTTTCATTCTTTGTGGTAATCAGATAAGCGTCTTTATCGACGTACTTGTCCAGAACAAACTTTTTCCCGCGGTAGTTCCGGATGCAGCAGACCATATCCACCGGATTAAAATATCGAGACTGCAACCAGATCGACTGCTGACCGGAATCTTTTTTATCGACATGGCCGCTTTCAACAATTTGGAGCGTTTGTGCACCGTTCTTCTCCTCTACCCAGAACGGACCGCCTCCCGGTTCTCCATCGTTTTTTACCATACCGCAAATGCGCAGCGGACGATTCAATAAAGAAAAAACAATCCGGCTTTTTTCCTTACCGGAAAGCCGGATGAATCCCCGCGGGAATTTTATATACAACACGTCGGCACAGTATCGCACAATTTCATCAATCCGGAGAGAATTTGTCTTTTCTTCCTCCAGAGCGCGCAGAAAGGCAAAATTTTCTTTTTGAATCCGGAGAGCCATACCCCCCAGCATTTTTCTGAAGGGAACGGCCTTCCGGGAAAGCACCTCCGGTGCAATATTGTCAATATTGCGCACAAAAATAAGATCGGCATCAAGATCATTGAGGTTTTTAAGCAATGTGCCGTGACCGCCGGGACGGAAAACAAGTCTGCCTTTTGCATCCCGCAGCGGCTGATTATTTGCATCAACGGTTATAGTGTTCGTCGAAGCCGATTGATCGGATAAGGTAATATTGTATTTTTCCCGGTAAACATTTTCGTATCCGGCAAGTATTTCTTGAAGATATTTTGTAACGGCCGGCCGGTGCTCCGCCGACAATGTGAAATGTAAATTAACATTCCCGGCGGCATCTGCGGCATATCCCGTTGCTTCGGCAAGATGTTCCGCAAGAGGTGTACGTAACACTCCTTCCGGATACCGGTGGAAGGGAATTAAGGCCTTGGGCAGATTACCGTAATTAAGGCCGTCTTTTCCTAAAATAAATTCCAGTAAACCTTTTACATCCTTTCTTTTCAGAAGTTTTCCACCGGCTTTGCTTCCGGCAATAAGAGGGAAAAAAGGAAGTTTCTGCAAATCCCGGAAAAATTTCCGGTTCAGTTCCGCAGAACCAAAGCCGCCCTTTTCACTTGCGGAAAACCATCCGGAAAACATGCGGCTCGCCGCACCGGATGCCGGCACAAATTTGATTAATTTGTGTCCGCCTGCTTCACTTTCATAAAGATCAATTAATTTTTTTCTTTGTCCCGGTGAGACGAAAATAATTCCATCCCCGACGCTACAGTGGCGGTTGAGTTTTAAACAACCGGCGCCTTGCCGGTAAGCCGCCAGTTGCTTTTCCACGCCGGCGGGACTAATGCCTGCAGCCTTGATTTGCCGGATATCTTTTGGTGAAAGAAGTATCTTTTTCATATGGTTAATTCTTCTAATTAATTTTTTGCAGAACATCAAGTCTAAACATTGAGTAAAAACACCGGCCGGATAAAACATGTTATTCTTTAGCGCTTATTTTGCCGTCTTGAACCGATTTGTATATTTTTCGTATTGATAAGATATGGGCTCTCTGTTATTAAACGGCCATGCAGCTACCCTTTCGTGTAAACGATCTTGTGCTTGTCATAGTGGTTATTTCTTCCATGACAATTGCCATTATATGCCCTGACTTCGGTTCTTTATTTCAAGATCTGCCCGTATACTGCGTAATGGCCAATTTCTTTCTCAGTTATCTTTCCATCGAACTTACCTCCGTCTGGAAGGCATTTAAAGGCCATAGCGGACAGATTATGGCCTTTACAATTATGAAGCTTGCCGTTCTGCCCGTCATCCTTTATCTTGTTTTTAATTACTTTGCCCCGGCTTACGCTCTGTCCGCCTTGCTTTTAACAGGAGTATCCACCGGAGTTGTAGCCCCGCTCATATCCAACATGGTTAAAGGCAACAGCTCCCTTGTCCTTGTTGTTGTTGTGATCACCTCGATCCTGGCACCATTTACCCTGCCTGCGCTCATTGAAATCATCGCCGTGAAACAGGTGGAAATTTCCTTTCTGGGGATGGTTCGGATGCTGGCATTGGTGATTTTCGTCCCCATTACAGCGGTAGAAATCCTCAGGCGCATTATCCCCCGCCTGCTTACCGCTCTGATGAAAAAGCAATTTCCCGTTTCTCTTATTCTTTTTGCCGTTGTTAATCTGGGAGTATTCTACCGCTACGCGCCTTTTTTCAAAAAAGAACCTGGTATGATTATTATGGCCACTCTTATGGCCTGCGGTCTTGCGGCCATCTATTTTATTGCCGGAATTATGTTTTTCCGGAAAAGCTCGCTCGAAAACCAGCTGGCCGGTGCCGTCATGCTGGGTAATCTGAATAATGTGCTGGTAATTGTTTTCTCCTCTGAGTTTTTCGGCCCTGTTGAACCGATGGTAGCTGCAATGTATATGATTCCTTTCTTTGCCCTTGTCATCCCGCTTAGATATTATCATCACAGAAAAAGCAAAGTCTGACCGGTTGTCTTTTCTTCCGGTAAAAAAGGGCCGGTGCCGCCGGCGATCACGAAGCAGCGGGATAGATGGGCTGCCGGAAGTATTTGACAAAACCACCTCCGGGCTAGTAATAAGAACATTAAGAACATAATGAATGGAATTGGAGTGTCAGCCTTGAAATATATATACGGTTTTATGGCTATATTTTCCGCTTTTTTTCTTTTTACCACCGTGGCCGGCGCCCAGCAAACTCTGCCTAAGGCTGAGCAATCGACCGGACAGGCACTGATTGAGGCACTGAAAATAGATCAGCCGCTGACCTTCTGCAAGGAAACCGTCCCCTTAAATGAGGCGGAAATTAAAGAGCGGCTGGAGCGGGAATTGCTCTATGCTCTCGATAATAACGACAGCGTAATCCTGTGGTTGAAGCGCGCCAACCGTTACTTTTCTCACATTGAAAAAGTCCTGCAAAAAAACTCCCTGCCCGACGATTTGAAATATATTACCATTGCCGAAAGCTCTTTAAAGCCTCTGGCCACATCAAATAAGGGAGCAGTTGGTTACTGGCAATTTATTGAAGGTACCGGCACCAAATACGGCATGCAGATCAATCCCGATATTGATGAACGGCGCAATTTCTTTACCTCAACCGAAGCGGCTGTAGCTTACCTCAAAGATCTTTATGCGCTTTTCGGATCGTGGACTCTGGCGGCAGCCGCCTACAACATGGGCGAAGAAGGCCTGAAGACGGAAATCCTGGTGCAAAAAGTAAACAATTATTATCAGCTTTATTTACCCCAGGAAACTCAGCGCTATATTTTTCGGATTCTGGCGGCAAAAATAATTATGTCGAATCCGGAAAAATACGGTTATTTTCTTTCCCGGAAAGATCTCTACGCTCCGCTGCAATTCGACGAGGTGGAAATATCGGGCAACCAGCCCGTACCCATTTCTTTAGTCGCCGAGGCGGCAAGGACTTATTTTAAAGTCATCAAGGATATTAATCCACATCTCCGGAACTACTATATTCCGGCGGGGAAATACCGTATTTTCATTCCCCAAGGGGCGGCCGCAGGTTTTACCGAACGATACGATAAACTATTACAACAATGGATGGCCGAAAAAAAAGACTATGTCTATACAATAAAAAAAGGAGATAATTTATCCAATATCTCCGCGCGGTTCGACGTTCCGGTAAAAGCAATAATGATCTGGAATGGAATAGTAAACGGCAGGAAATTAATACCGGGGGACAAACTGGTTATTTTCTCAAAAAATCTCCCGGCGGAGACCAACACCGGCGACCCCGCTCTGAAACGTCCTTGAAAAAACCTTCGATCCCGTACCGGTCATAGCTTTTTATTACCGCTGCTGCGGAAACCGCCCTCCAGAAGCATCTTCGCCCGGACAGCACAATCCCGGAGAGTTTTTGCTCCCAGAACAACTGCAATAATGCGCACATCTCCTCTTTTGGCCGTAGCAATCAAATGATAACCGGAGGCTCGCACATAGCCGGTTTTCAGACCATCGACGCCGGGATATTCTTTAAGGAGAAGATTCCGGTTGGAACGGGTCACACCATCATAGTGGAAATACCGAAGAGAATGAATACTCAGCATATCGGGAAACCGCTTTACGTACTCCCGGGCAAGAACCAAAAGATCACGCGCCGTAGATAACTGACGGACATCGGAAAGACCATGCGGATTGACAAAAAAGCTGTGCGACATGCCGAGTTCACCGGCCTTGGCATTCATTCTTGCGACAAACTCAGCTACATTTCCGGCAAGATGTTCAGCTACGGTAACTGTAGCGTCATTGGCGGAAATCACCGCCATCCCTTTGATTAAATCTTCCAGGCGGATTTCTTTGCTTTCTCCGGACAGCATCTTATTGGATCCGCCGGTATTTACGGCATTGGAACTAATTTTAACTGAATCGGAAAGATGAATTTTGCCCGCCTGCAAATCTTCATTAACTAAATACAAGGCCATAATCTTGGTAAGTGATGCCGGCTGAATAAGCCTGTCGGCATCCTTTTCATAAAGAATTTTTCCGCTTTCGAGCTCAACCACCAATGCCGATTTCCCTTCTCCGGGAAAAGCATTCCCCGGAAAAATCAGCAATAAAAGCAAAAGAAGCAGGCGGTATTTTCTGACACAGATCAATGTATTTACCTCTATTTTGACAACTGTTTATCAATTTATGCCGCTATAATCAATGGCGGATACACCCGTCTCCAATTTCATTGATTAGTTCTTTTAATATTGTTTTTCCGTGAATATTATTGTATTGATATTAAAGACTTTACTGCTTACAAGTCTTTTGAGAGAACGCTCTGAATGGTGCTATAAACGCCCGTAACTATATTAAATGTACTCTTACTCTTATCACATCGGTTTTCATATCATTTTATGGCAGTTCCGGAATCATCATTATGAGGAATCATTGATTTATGGAGATGAAAACACATGACTGATAAATTAAGAAAAACCATAGACGACATTCAACTAATCGACCAGCACGGACATCCGGGAATTGCCGGTTATTTTGAAAGTTTCCCGCCGGAAAAAAGAATTCTTCTTGCTACCGATCCTTACCGTTCGCCGGAAGAATCGAGCGGCGGATTCCCTTATTTAAGAGAAGTTCATTATGAAGCTTATCAAAAAATTTACGGTTTCAGCCGTGAAGACATCGACAATCCCGAAAAACAGAATGATTTAACAAGAGAATACGATCGTCATCGTCACAATTTAAAACACCTTGTGGACAAGGCGATGGATGCCGCCGGTGTGGAAATTCTCATTGCCAATTCTTTTCTCCATGACGATCTGATCAATAAACAAAACATTAAATTCATACCCTCCGTGGATCCTTTTTTGTTTCCCTTTGACAATACTTACCTGACCTCGCGCAGCCCCCTGAACAGCTCATATATCGCCGCTTTCGAGCACATGCTGGACATTATCAAAGTAAAATATAATTTTTCTTTGCGGAATTTTACGGAATATCTTGAATTTATTGATGCGGTTCTTGATGAATATGTAAAAAACGGAGTCGTTGGTTGGAAATTTCTTCTGGCCTGCGCCCGCAATTCATATTGTGAAAAAGTGGAAGAGAAAGAAGGATACCAGCTTTTTGAACGCGCCAGGAAAGGCGAATCCGCTGCCTACACCCGCTTGCAGGATTTGCTGGTATGGCATATAATGCGCAAAAGCGTCGAGTACAAACTGCCTGTACAGTGGCATTTTTCCATCATTGACCCCTGGGTTGAATATTGTGATTGCCTTAATATTTCTAAAATGATTTGTGATCCGATAGTCAGTAAAGCCCGGATCGTCATTCTGCACGGCGGTTATCCCCGCTACGATCATGCCGAACTGATGGCGTTAGCCGGAGGATTAATGCCGAATAACGTATATATAGATATTTCCGGACGCATTATGTTCCGCAACCATCCCCGCATACTGGGAGCAACTTTGCGCAAATGGCTGGAAAAGCCGATGCTTTGGGATAAAATTATGTATGGCTCTGATGTATTATGGGGTGAGAGGTATATTTATGTCGGTTCCCGGGTCGGACGTGATGCCGTTTATTTTGCCCTGAAAAGCATGCTGGATGATGATATTATCGATGAAGATACCGCGGTCACAATCGCCCGGAAGATTCTGCGGGAAAACGCAAAAAATCTTTACAGATTATAACTTGATAACATATTTTGCCTGCTCAGAAGTATTACATTCCCTGCCGAGTTGCCATTGCTTCCCGGTAAACGATCATAATTATTCCGGTTGGTTAAACCTTAAGAGTGTTACTATCGCCGATCTTGCCAAACAAAAGAAGAAAAAAATTAAAAAAAATGCTAAGAGCAGCTTTACCTAAAATAAAGGAATACCGTCATGGAAATAATCGATAAAATAAACAAATTAAAAAAAGAAAAAAACGCGGTTGTTCTTGTTCATAACTACCAGCTTCCGGAAATTCACGACATCGCCGATTTTGTCGGCGATTCTCTGGGATTGAGCATAGAAGCGGCAAACACCACCGCCGATGTAATTGTATTCTGCGGCGTTCATTTCATGGCGGAGACGGCAAAGATACTGTCACCGCAGAAAAAAGTACTGCTGCCGGACAAAAATGCCGGCTGTCCGATGGCCGATATGATTGACGCGGAAAGCCTGAAAGCACTGAAAGCAAAACATCCCCGGGCTGTTTCCCTGTGCTATGTAAACACTTCGGCGGCCGTAAAAGCAGAGTGTGATTACTGCTGCACATCGGCCAACGCCTTAAAAATGGTGCAACATATTTTAGCCGGTCATGAAGAAATCATCTTTGTTCCCGACCGTTATCTGGCCTCGTTTGTATCCGCGCAGGTCCAGCGTAATTTCATCCTCTGGAACGGCCATTGTCCGATTCATGCAGCAATTCTTCCGGAACACATTGCCGGGGCGAAAAAGCAACATCCGCACGCTAAAGTTCTTATTCATCCGGAATGTAAACCGGACATAACCGCGCTTGCGGATATCGTAACTTCCACCGAAGGGATGTGCAGATACGTTAAAGATTCCACCGAGAAGGAATTTATTATCGGTACGGAACTGGGAATAATCGCCCGTATGCAAAAAGAAAACCCGGGAAAACTTTTTTATCCGGCATCCGGTAAGGCTATCTGCCCGGACATGAAACGCACAACGCTCGCAAAAGTCCTCCGGTCGCTTACTGATATGACTTATGAAATAACCGTACCGCAGAATATTGTGAATAAGGCCAGATTGGCTATTGAAAGAATGACTCAAGTAACATAATTTTTGACATTACAACGGCAATTGCCGTCGAATAAAAAATTGCACGTGGATAAAAAACACCATACACAGATTAACAAGCCGGCCGTCTCCAGGAAAGAAAATTCCGTCGGATTGGTCGGGACACAGTATTTTTCTTTTGCCGAGCCGCCTGAAGTTTTGCAGCTGCAATCCGGTCTCAAACTTGGCCCCGTTACGCTGGCTTATGAAACTTACGGCTCTCTCAACGCCGATAAATCCAATGCCGTATTGGTATGCCATGCACTCTCCGGAGATGCCCATGCCGCCGGAGTACATAAAGACGACGGCGAAGCAGGCTGGTGGAACGAATTGATTGGTCCCGGAAAAGCCCTCGATACCGATATTTACTTCATTCTTTGTTCCAACGTTATCGGCGGGTGCAAAGGCAGCACCGGGCCTTCTTCGATCAATCCGGAAACCGGAAAACCGTACGCGCTCGATTTTCCATTAATCACAATTGCGGATATGGTGGAGGCCGAACGTCATCTTGTCGATTCCTTCGGCATTGAAAAACTCCTGTGCGTTATCGGCGGATCGATGGGAGGTATGCAGGTACTGCAATGGGCTTCAGCTTATCCCGACAGATTACTTGCGGCAATTCCCATCGCCACGGCACTGAAACATTCGCCGCAGCAGATCGCGCTCAACGAAGTGATTCGTCAATCAATAATGGCGGACCCCGCCTGGAGGAAAGGCTTTTATTATGAATACGGTCAGCCGGAAAAGGGGCTCGCAGTAGCCCGGATGATCGGCCATATTACTTTTATGAGCGACCAGTCCATGGAAGAAAAATTTTCCCGCAAACTCAAAAATGATAATCTTAGCTTTCAGTTTACCGATGATTTTGAAGTGGAAGGTTATCTGCGCTATCGGGGTTATAACTTTGTCAAGCGCTTTGATGCCAATTCCTACCTCTATATCACCAAAGCGCTGGATTACTTTGATCTCTCCGGTGACCTTTTCATGCCGCAGACCAAAAAAACAAATATTCGCTTTCTGGTAATTTCCTTTAAATCCGATTGGCTCTATCCTTCTTACCAATCCCAGGAGATCGTCCGTCTCTTGAAAAGAAAACATGCCTATACCACTTATTTTGATTTGACTTCAACTTACGGGCACGACGCTTTCCTGATCGAAATCGACGATGAAACAAGATTGATCAGGAACTTTCTGGCCAACATCAATCAGTAATAAAGGCAAAAGAATCACTATATGAAATACGATCATCAAATTATTTCTCAAATTATTTCCGAAGGCTCGCATGTACTTGATCTGGGCTGCGGAAACGGTGAGCTGCTCTCACTGTTGCGCCGTGAAAGAAACGCTCAGGTGCAGGGTATTGAACTCAATGAAGATCAAATGCACAAATGTGTCGAGCAAGGCCTCACCGTATTGCAGGGCGATATTGAAAGCGGCCTTATCGATTATCCCGATCAGTCTTTCGATTACGTTATCCTCAATCAGATTATGCAGGAGATCAAAAAGGCGGATTTTGTAATTCAGGAAGCCCTGCGCGTAGGTCAGAAAGTCATTGTCGGCTTTCCCAATTTCGCGCATATCCGCGCACGCCTCACCCTGTTCTGGCAGGGGAGAACCCCGATCAACGATGCCCTGCCCTACTACTGGTTTGAAACACCGAACATCCGGTTTTTAACAATTCAGGATTTCATTGATTACTGTAGAAAAAAAGAAATTAAAATCGAACAGGAATATTTTCTGGGAAAAGCGGGGAGGATTTATTCTCTGCCTAATTTGTTTGCGCTCAACGCCGTTTTTGTCCTTGCCGGAAAAACGCGGGTATAGAACCCCGGGGAAATAGACTGTGTCGCAATGTCATTCTAGAGGAGCGCAAGCGACGAAGAATCTCTTTTTGTTATTATTAGATTCTTCACGGAGCCTGTCCTTGAGTGCAACGAGTGGTTCAGAATGATAAACATATCCATTTAACCATTACGACACAGTTTCGAAAGGGAAACTCTATGGGAAAGAAAGTTATGACTTCAAATAAAACAAAAACTATCGGTCCTTATTCGCCGGCGGTAGAAGCAGGCGGTTTCATTTTCATTTCCGGACAAATACCGGTGAATCCGGCAACGGGTGAAATCATTCCGGACATTGCCGCCGCCACCGACCGGATTCTAACCAACATACGGGAAATACTGGCCGGTGAGGGTCTTTCGCTTTCTTCCGTCGTCAAGACCACCATCTTTCTGACGGATATGAATAACTTCTCTACAGTCAACGAAATCTATTCCGGCTTTTTTTCTACCGAACCACCGGCACGTTCCACGCTAGGAGTGAACAGCCTGCCCAAAGGCGCCCCTCTGGAAATCGAAGCAATAGCCGTGAGAAAACGGTAATAATTAAAGAAACCGGTCAAATCGCCTATGCAAACATTTCTCCCCTACCCCGATTTTAAAAAATCCCTGCGTTCACTGGATTACCGGAGGTTGGGCAAGCAAAGGGTGGAAGCCTGTCAGATTATCCGTGCCATCAAATACGGAGGAGGATGGCGTAATCATCCGGCCGTCAAAATGTGGCGCGGCCACATAAACGCCCTGAAGCTATACCACAATCTTTGCATAGACGAATGGATCAGCCGCGGTTATAAAAATCGCATGCCGAAGATGAAAATATCCGGCCGGGTTTCCTATCCTTCCTGGCTGGGAAAAAATAATTTCCATGCCGCCCATCGCTCCAACCTGCTGCGTAAGGATCAGGCTTACTACAAACAATTCGGCTGGACGGAGCCACCGGATTTACCTTATCTGTGGGGATAAAGGAAAATCAAAATATTCGCCAGATAATACCCAGATTAAAAAGCAGGGATTGGTGTTCCATGCCGGCGGCATTGCCGGAAGCATAACTGGTGGTTCCGTTGGAATAATTCGTCATACTGGTCGGCGCTTGCGCTTCATAATATTTAATATAGGCAAAGCGGCCGAACAAATCGACATCATCCGTCAAGGCATAAGAAAGTGAAACTTCACCGGCCAGCATGGCCGTATTCTGATAATACTCTTCAAAAATCAGGGTTCGGTTGAAGTGATTATCCTTATCTCTCGCCCGCCCCCAGAAACTGCCCGTCACTTCGGCTTTGATCAACCAGCGCCCCTTGCTCATTGTGCCACCTATACCCAGATAAGGTGTTTCCATCCACTGCTCATAATCTATCCCCGGATCATCGTCGGGATCGGTTCCCGTTACATCCCGGAATCCCGGATTGGATGAATAAATGTATGATCCTCCGTAAGCGGTCCAGTTTACATTGAACCAGCGGAAACCGGCCAGAACACTGACGGACGCCCTGTCGAAAACCGGCGTGGCGCCGAAAGAAGCTACCCTGGCTTCGAGGCCGGCATCAATCATATATGCTCTGTTGAGCTTTGTGTTGGAGTGGGTTGACCAGTCACTCCAGTCTCCTTGTCCGGAAACCTGCCAGTCATAATCGTCCATTTTGTTTTGCGATTTGCAGGGCGTCCAGCCGCCGAGCCGCAGGGTCAGCCAGTCGAACGGCCGGACGTTCAGCGTTCCGCCGACTACCAATGCTTCATCTATTTTCCAGGTAAGTTCGCTTTCCATATAGCCCGTCCGGGGGTCGTAAACATATTCTTTTGATTGACCTTTCAGGTAGCCGCCGTACAATTCCAGGGACACCCGTTCACTGATTTTGGCCGCACCGGTTTTCTCTTTGGAAATATTCGGCGTTTCCGCAAAAGCGAGCGAAGAAAACAGCATCAAGGAAACAAGAACAGCCGCTCCCCGTATAATGATCGAAAAATTCACAAGGCTTTGCCTGCCGGTTCCGGATGAACATTCCCGCATTATAAAGCGCAATTGCATAAGAAATAATCCTTCAAAAGAATTTGTTACTTGTTTATTTTACCGGCTTGCGCCTGCGCATCCCAGTATGGCGACATTCCCCGCAAACGTTCAATTATCGCCGGCATTTGAGCAGCGACAAAATCAATTTCCGCCTCGGTATTATAAATGCTCAGGCTGAAACGGATCGATCCGTGCGCCATGGTGAACGGCACACCCATTGCGCGTAAGACATGCGAAGGCTGCAGGGAACCGGAGGTACAGGCTGAACCCGAAGAGGCGCAAATACCCAGTTCATTCATCAAAAGCAATATGGATTCGCCTTCCACAAACTCAAAGCTGATATTCGTCGTATTGGGCAGACGATTGCCGGTATCGCCGTTTATGCGGCTTTGCGGAATTCTGCCCAAGATCCCTCTTTCCAGCTTATCCCGCAGCTTACGGACATAAGTATTTTCCTTTTCCATATTTTTTGCCGCCAGCTCACAGGCCTTGCCCAATCCCACAATGCCGGATGTATTTTCCGTCCCGCCGCGGCGTTCCCGCTCCTGATGACCGCCGATCATAAACGGTGAAAATTTAGTACCCCTGCGAACATAAAGAATACCTATCCCCTTGGGAGCATGCAGTTTATGGCCGGAAACGGAAAGCATATCAATAGTATTATTTTTCAGATTAATGGGAATTTTTCCGGTACTCTGGACCGCGTCCGTATGAAAAAGAATTCCCCGCTCATGCGCCATTGCCGAGGCTTCTTCCACCGGGAAAAGCACTCCTGTCTCATTATTCCCCCACATCAGGCTTACGATGGCCGTATCGGGAGTCATGCTCTTTTCCAGATTTTGGAGATCAAGCCGTCCTTCTTTATCCACCGGCAGTTCAGTGATCCGGCAACCCTGTGCGGCCAGCTGCGCGCACAGTATGCGAACCGCCGGGTGTTCCACACGGCTCGTGATAATATGCTTTTTTTCCGGCTGAGTCGCCAGAGCCGACCGGATGGCCGCATTATCGCTTTCGGTGCCGCAACTGGTAAAAATAATTTCCTCGGGAGACGCTCCGATCAGTGCCGCTGCCTGTTCGCGCGCAATGCGTATTTTCTGAGCCACCTGCCCACCAAAGGAATGCATGCTCGAGGGATTACCGTATAATTCGGTAAAATAAGGCAGCATGGCTTCCAGAACCTCCGGAGCAACTTTCGTCGTGGCGTTGTTATCAAGATAAATCGTTTTCATTTGGCCACCTCCTCAACTATAATATCAGGAGAAACAAGTTCTTTGAGCCGGTGTTCCACAAAGTGTTTCAGTGTTATATCCGAAGCCTTGCAAACAGCACAGGCACCGCGTGTGGCCACAATTACCCGGTTGCCGATCACATCGATAAGATCAATATCACCGCCGTCATGTCTAAGTGAAGGGCGGATCTCGCGCTCGATGGTTTCTTCGATAAGTCTGATTTTCTGAAGATTGGTCAGTTTCGGCCGGGTATCGGTTTTCGGCCCGCTGCGTACTTCTTCAATAATCCGGGCAATGGCGTCATGGCAGTTTCCGCAACCGCCGCCAGCTTTGGTATAATTGGTAACCTCCTCCACCGTAGCCAGATTGTTTTCCCGCACCGCCCGCTCGATTTCCTTATCAGTCACGCCGAAGCATTCGCAGATAATTTTTGCTCCCGGCTCAACGGCCGGTGCACCTTTATAATTTTCAATTGCCTTTTCCAGGGCCTGTTTGCCCATAACGGAACAATGCATTTTTTCATCCGGAAGCCCTCCCAGATATTCGGCAATATCCTTATTGCTGACTTGCAGGGCCTCTTCCAAAGTCATACCTTTAATCATCTCCGTCAGAGCCGAAGATGAGGCTATGGCGCTGGCGCAGCCGAATGTTTTAAACATGGCTTCCTTGATGCGCTTGTTTTCATCAAGTTTAAAGGTCAGTTTCAGCGCATCGCCGCAGGCAAGGGACCCCACCTCGGCCACACCGTCGGGATTTTCGATTTCTCCGACATTACGCGGATTAAGAAAATGTTCTTTGACCTTATCCGTATATTCCCACATAAGCACTCCTTGAAATGGTTGAATCAATAATAAAATCAAAAAATTCACAAGCAGGAAGCATCAATATCTCCGGAATCTTAAAAAGCCTGCCCAAAAAACTTTTTTTATTAAAACTAATCTTTTCCAATTACAAGTAATTTTATGGTATTGTGTTTTCACAGGATAGATTATCGGAAAATGCCCTGATCAGGCAGCGTATTTTCCTCTCCTCCATAAACAGTTGCAACTATTCCGGAGCAGCTCATGGCTACAGAAGCACAAGACTGGCTAAGTAATCTGATTCGTGACTTTGTCTTAACATCACCGCTGAATTCCCTGCGCAGAGAACCTGATGAAAAAGCCTGGGATGAACCTCTTGTCGGTTTTTCCTCCGGCGCCGACCCGCTGTATAAAGACTTTAAGGATGCAGTAGGAGAAGACCACTGGACTCCGCTCGAAGCATTTTCCCTCAAATTTCCCGGCACAGTTGTCCGACCGGAAAACCTCACTGTCATCAGTTGGATACTGCCTCATCGCCAAACCACAAAAGACGACACCAGTAAAGAAAATTTTTATCCTTCCCTGCGGTGGGTTCAGGCGAGATTTCCGGGTGAAGAATTCAATAATTCTCTGCGGCGATATGTAGTCGAAGAGTTGAACAAAAAAGGAATTCTTTCCGTTGTTCCCTTGCATCTGCCGGAATGGAGCTGGGGCAAATCCGTCAAGTACGTCTACAGTTCCAAATGGTCGGAACGACATGCCGCCTATGCCTCCGGTCTGGGAACTTTCGGTCTTTGCGACGGTCTCATCACCAACAAAGGCAAGGCCCACCGGGCCGGATCGGTAATCGCAAATATCGCCGTCCCGGCTACGGCAAGACCATACGCCGATCATCGCGCCTATTGTCTTTTTTTCTTCGACAAATCATGCACCGCCTGCGGAAAGCGCTGCCCGGTCGGCGCCGTAACTGAAAAAGGTCACGACAAGCTGAAATGCTGGGATCATGCCGGGGGTACCTGCGCCCGATACGTCAAGGAAAACTTCGGATTTGACGGTTACGGCTGCGGACTCTGTCAGACCGGGGTGCCTTGTGCATCGGGAATTCCCAGAAAGATCTTGCAGCATCTGGAAAAGGCACAGGCAGGTTAAAGTTGTCTGTCGATAAATCGGCTGCGGAAGTTGATTAAAATCCGTTGACAGGTGTCGTATACTTAATCTAATCTGCTTCCGCTTCAGACTAACATAATAATAAAAGGAGCGTAATTATGGAAATTGCTGTTACCACGGACTCGGATATAACTGTTTTTGCACTTCAGGGCAGGCTGGATGCATTATCATCACCACAGCTGGAGGAACGGATCAGCCAATGGTTGGAACAACCGGGAGACAAGCTGGTATTTGACCTGGGAGAACTCGACTATATCAGTAGCGCCGGCTTGAGAGTGTTTCTGACCACGGCAAAGAAAATGAAGGCACACAACGGAAAGTTCGGTATGGCCGCACTGCGGGAAAACGTAAAAGATGTGTTTACTGTTTCCGGATTTATTGCCATTATTCCGTCCTTCGATACTCTGGGAGCGGCCAAAGACGCCCTGAGATAGCGTCGCGCCGTGCTGATCAACCATGCCGATTAAAAAAATGCCCGGCCGGATGGAAAGCCTGCACGATCTTCTGGCTTTCATCTCCGGCAACGCAGCACGAAAAGGATTATCACCGGCCATTTTAAGCCGGATTGAACTTGTCGCGGAAGAAGCGCTGGTTAATGTATTTATGCATGCCTACAATCAATTCGAGGGAAATGTCGAAGTGCACTGCCCGCTACGGGATGATCATTCCTTTACTTTTGAGATTCGTGACGAAGGCATTTCTTTCGACCCATTATCGCTTACCGAACCTGACCGTAACATGCCGCTTGACGAACGCCGCATCGGCGGTATGGGAGTATTTTTAATCCGCAAAATGGCCGATCAGGTGCAATACCGGCGTGAGGGCAACAGCAATATTTTAACGCTGACATTTTTTAACCGTTGAAAACGGTTCGGTTACCCGCAATCATCAAAAACTGGGGGAATAAGGCCATTTTTACAAAAACAGGATATTACGGCTATGTTCACCTTTAAACGCGGTATTTCCGCGAAAGGCGCTTCTCTTCATCACGGCAGAGGCATCGCCTTCCGGCTGAGTTTCTGGATACTGCTTTCCGCCACGCTTATTTTTACGCTGGTTTTCGGCTATTACTACAATCTGTCGCGTAATCTGATCACGGAAAAAATCGAGCAACATGCGGAAGAGCTGGCTAAAAACACCGCTTTACGCATTGACATGGTTCTTGCAGCCACTCAAAAAATCCCTCAAAATTTTGCCGGAGTGCTTGCCGAAGAACCATCCTGGAGACAAGAACGGCTCTTCGAGCTCATGCGGGCCACTCTCGAGCGCAATCCGGAAATTTACGGCACTGCCGTCGCCTTTGAGCCCTACACCTGGGATCGCCGCACAGAACATTTTTCGCCCTATCTCTACAGAGAGGAAACCAATATTGTTTCCACTCTCATTAACTATGACTACTTTTCCTGGGAATGGTATAAACTGCCGAAAAAGATGATGAGCCCTTCCTGGGTTGAACCTTATTTCGACGAGGGCGCGGGCAATATTGTGATGTCCACATATTCGGTACCCTTCTACCGGACAATCACCGGACGGAAACAATTTTCCGGTATTGTTACCATAGATATATCGCTGGCCTGGCTGCAGAAAATAGTGTCGGAAATTCAGATCGGCGAAACAGGTTATGCCTTTCTTATTTCGCAAAAAGGAACCTATGTCACCCATCCGGATTCCCGCCTGATTATGAATAAAACCATTTTCCAGCTAGCGAATGAAAAAAACGATCCGCAGATCAAAGAAATCGGCACGAAAATGACGATCGGATTATCCGGTTTTGTTGAGACCAAAAGCCTGATGACCGGTAAGGATTGCTGGCTTGCCTTTACACCGCTTTCTACAAGCGGCTGGTCACTGGGGCTGGTGCTCCCGCGGGATGAACTGATGGCTGATGTTTCCCGGCACTATTACCGGACACTTCTTTGGGGAGCTTTGGGTTTGATCATTCTATTCGGCGTAATTGTCTGGATCGCCCGCAGCATCACGGGGCCGCTCCGGACACTTACATCCGCTGCGGAAAACATGGCCCAAGGCAACCTGGACATGGCTGTTCCCGCCATCCGCAGCACGGATGAAGTCGGCAGGTTGGCCGGTTCTTTTGCGACTATGCAGCAATCTCTGCAAAACTACATCCGCGATCTCACCTCGACCACCGCCGCCAAGGAAAAAATCGAAAGCGAGCTGAAAATCGCCCATGATATTCAAATGGGTATTTTACCCCGCACATTTCCGCCTTTTCCCCAGCACACGGAAATTGACATCTATGCCGTACTGCAGCCCGCCCGGGAAGTAGGAGGAGATCTTTACGATTTCTTTTTCATGGACGACGACCATCTGTGCTTCACCGTCGGGGATGTTTCCGGCAAAGGTGTCCCGGCGGCACTTTTAATGGCTGTCACCAAAATATTGATCAAGAGCAAGGCCACACGGGGACTGACGCCCGAAACGATTCTTGCGCGCGTTAATGAAGATCTGTCTCTCGATAATCCGGCAATGATGTTTATTACGCTGTTTCTGGGAATAATGGATGTCCGCACCGGCGATGTTTTATATTGCAACGGAGGCCATCCCAATCCTTATATCCTTCACGCCGATGGGAAGATTGAAACGCTGCCGACCACTAATGGAATGGCCCTGGGTGTTATAAACGATTTTGCGTACACCTGTAAAACCGTTACACTGCGTACGAACGAAAGTCTTTTTCTCTACAGTGACGGGGTAACCGAAGCAGCAGATACGAATAATGAACTGTTCATGGAAAAACGCCTCGAGGCTGTGCTCGCCTCCCTGCAAAAACAACCTTTGAAAAATATTACCGACGGTATCATGGAAAAAATCAAAGCCTTCGCGGGGGACTCTCCCCAGGCCGATGATATTACAATGATGGTGGTAAAGTATACGGGCGAATTTAATAAAACGGCAGGCTGAAGGAACCATATGGAAGAAAAGCTCAAAGCAAAACCGCTCAGCGACAGGGAATATGCGGAATGTTTCAATGTTTTCAAAGGAATATCCACGGAATGGACAGCCATTCAGGACTGGCTCAGAGATACTTTTCTCCCTTCGGTACCACTGAAAAATTCCGCCGCGGTCCTCAGCGTCGGCAGCGGTACCGGTGATTTTGATCTTGCTCTGATGAAATTATTGCGGGAAAAGATTCCCCGCATCGACTATACTGCCCTTGATCCGAACAAAGAACACAACCGGATTTTCCGCAACAGGTATAACAATGAAGGAAAATGTTTGAACTCACTGAAAATTATCGCCCAAGCTTTCGGTCTTGAAAAGATCAGGGGGAAATTCGATATTGTTCATCTGACTCACTGCCTCTACTATATTCCGGACCGCCGGGCGGCCTTAAGCCACGCTTGGGAACTGCTGGCGCAGGACGGGGCAATACTGATCTTTCATCAGACGGCTCTGGGAATCAATGAGATCCAGAAGGCTTTCATGAAACGGGTAAAGGGCAGTGAAAAAGAAATTTTTTCCACATACGATATTATTCATCTTTTAAATGACATGAAAATTCCCTATAAACACGATATACTGATTTCCGATCTTGATGTAACGGATTGTGTCGAAGGAAATATTAAAGGACGGCAGCTTCTTTCGTTCCTGCTGGAAGCGAACTGTGATGAAATCGATGACGACTTAAAGAAAGAAATCATCACTTTTATCAAGGATACCTGCCGGCAGATCGACGGAAGATATTTTCTTTTTCATCCCGGTGGAATTTTCTGGATTTGTAAAAGTTCCTGCGCCGGGAAATGAACCGGTGCGAAAATGAACAAAAAAAGAGGTATGGCATCCATGAGAAAATCATCTGCAGGCAAAGCTCTCTTGTTTATCGTAAGTCTGTTTTTACTCATACCGGCCTCGCTCCAAGCGGAGAAAATGACCGGCAACTGGCGCATTACCGGTTATACCATCTATCGCGACGCCGTTTTTGTCGACACTGCACGTCTTACCGTCCCGGCACCGGGAATAACCGCCGCCTGGATAAAGATCACTCCTTCCCCGAAAAGTAAATATCGGCAATATATCAATGATTATCTCACAGCGGTTCATAAAGACGTTAAGAGATTCCATTCCATTGAATTTTTATCGGAGATTAACTGCGAAAAGCACCTGATCCGCTTTACAAAATTCGTTTATTTGGATAAATCCGGAAAAATCATTCATCAGGTTGATGAATCCGACCTCAGATGGTATCTTATTGTTCAGGGCGGCACCTGGTATCCTGTAGAAAAAGAAGTCTGTACCGAAAGAAAATAACAGTTAATCTTAACTTTCCCGGAGGAGAAAATGAAAATAATAATTTTACCGCTGTTGATTTTCTTCTTCCTGTTCCAGGGAATTTCCTCCGCTGAGTTTTACAAATGGGAGGATGAAAACGGTAACCTGCATATCACGGATTATCCGCCACCCTCCAAGTCAGTAAAAAATGTTCAAGTGCACAAATATGAACAGAAATCACCTAACATACCACCTCCGGCAGTAGAGCCTCAGCAAGCGGAATCCAGTTTTCCGCAGACGGTAGTGAAACCGGGAATAAATCAGGTTGTGTCACCCGTCAAACCAAGAAAAGACAATACTGTTGTGTTGTATACCACAAGCTGGTGCGGCTACTGCAAAAAGGCCATAGCTTTTTTCCAATCCCGGAATATACCATTTACGGAATACGATATTGAAAAAGACCGCGCC
>MVRV01000064.1 GCA_002068015.1 Smithella sp. PtaU1.Bin162 | reverse complement strand
GGTTATCTGTACGATGTTCCCGATACTGACCCTATGGCTGCCGTCGATGATGAATAAGTAAAATTGTCGGGAGTTGCAGCAAATAGAGGAGATAAGAACTTTATCTGTTTTAACTGACGGAAAAGAACACTTTGCCAAACAATCATTAAGTCTTTTTCTTCATCGAGAGAAAGTCGCTAAAGGCTTGGCCTGAGGCGACTTTCTTATTTTAAGCGACATTCAATAGCATTGGAATGTCTCGGTCAAAAAGTACTTTAAAGATATTTCCTCATTTTTTTTGTTTCCAGCAGCTCGACGATATTTTTAACATTTTGTGAATTGCCCTTCCGGCAGATCAGCAAGGCGTCCTTTGTTTCTACGACAATCAAATCCTTTACACCGGCAAGAGCGACGAGCTTTTGCGGGCTGTAAACAAGAGAATTTTTGCTTTCTTCGGAGATTACCGCACTGCCGCCGATAAAAGCATTCCCGTTTTTATCTTTTGCCGATATTTCCCAGAGTGCATCCCAGCTGCCGACATCACTCCAGCCGAAATTTCCTTCAACTACAAAAACATTGTCCGCCTTTTCCATAACGCCGTAATCTATGGAGATACGCGCCAGTTTTCTGTAAATCCTTTCTACTACGATTTTTTCTTTGGTTGATCCCAGGGCGTTTGCGATAACGGTAAGTCCTGCAGATAAATCAGGCAGGAAACGGGAGATTGAATCTAAAATAGTTGAGGCTTTCCAGATAAACATGCCGCTGTTCCAGTAGAAATTACCCTTTTTTAAGAATTGTCTCGCCTTTTGCCGATCCGGTTTTTCCCTGATTGATTTCACAGAGAAGACTTTATTTTTTGTCCCTTTTCCGAAGTGCTTTCCCTGTTCAATATAACCGAAACCGGTCTCCGGGCTTGCCGGCTTTATTCCTATGGTAACCAGAGCATTATTTTCGGTTGCCGTTTGGGCGGCTGCTTTTATGACCTGCAAAAATTTGCGGGAATCGGCAATGGCATGATCGGAAGGCAATACAATCATGATATCATCGCCGGCCCTTTTTCGAATGTGCAATGCCGCGAGCCCGATGCAGGGAGCGGTATTCCTGCCATCCGGTTCGACAAGGATATTTTCGGAAGGAATTTCGGGGAGTTGCTCCAGAAGCGGAGCTAAATGTTTTCTGCCGGTAACGATTAGAATGTTTTGGGGAGAGACAAGCGGCGTGATCCGGTCGACTGTTTCCTGAATGATGGTGCGACTGCTTATTATATCCAGTAAATGTTTTGGTTTTTTTCCCCGACTGCGCGGCCAGAACCTTGCTCCCCGTCCACCGGCCATGATGACAGCATACATATAAATAAACTCCTTTAATTTTCTTATAATACAATCAGTCTTGCAAATTCAAGCGGGAAAAGATAGCCTGCAAAACAAATGAGCTCGATTTATCCGGAAATAACATTAAAGAAAGGGCGGGAAGCAGCGCTGCTGCGCGGACATCCGTGGGTATTTTCCGGAGGGATTGCGGCCGTTAAAGGAAACCCGGAAGCCGGCGATATTGTTTCGGCCAAAGACTCGACAGGTAAACCGCTGGCTATCGGTTTCTTCAATCCCAGGACGGATATAGCTTTTCGCGTTTTAACAAGAAACGTTGCTGCAATTATTTCTTCCGATTTCTGGCGCGAGCGTATCCGTGCGGCCTGCAATCTGCGGCAAAGAATTATTGCCTCCGGGACAAATGCCTGCCGTCTGATCAATGCCGAAGGCGATGGATTTCCGGGCTTGATTGTCGATGTCTATGACTCCACGGTGGTGATTTCCATCACGACTGCGGGTATGGAAAAACAGAAGAAGCCCGTTGTCGATGCCCTTATTGAGCAATTAAATCCACGGGTGATTTATGAGCAAAGCCGTGGAAAATCACGTACCCTTGAAGGTCTGGTAAATAATACTTGCTTTTTGCTGGGTAATGATAAATCCGGGACTGTGGCGGTAAAGGAAAACGGGCTTCAGTTTACGATAGATTATGTAGGTGGACAAAAGACCGGTTTTTTCCTTGATCAGCGTGTCAACAGAGAGAGAATAGGAGCTCTAAGCCGTGATGCCCGGGTATTGAATTGTTTTGCCTATACCGGAGCTTTTTCCGTCTATTGCGCTGCGGGTGGGGCGCAAAATGTCGTGTCACTCGACATATCCCACTCCGCCTGTGCCGCCGCGAGGCAAAATTTACAGCGCAATGGTTATTCTCCGGAGTTGCATCCGGTAGTGGAGACGGATGTTTTCGCGTATTTGCGCAATGTGCAGGAGAAATTTGATATTATTATTCTCGATCCTCCTGCCTTTGCCAAAACAAAAAGAGATGTGGTTCCTGCTTCACGCGGTTATAGAGAAATCAATATGCAGGCAATAAAAAAACTTGCTCCGGGAGGAATATTGGCCACATTTTCCTGCTCCAATTTTATTGAAGAAGATCTCTTCGGCAAGATTATCCGCGGAGCAATACGGGATGCCGGAGCTGATCTCCGCCTGCTTTGCAGGTTGGAAGCGGGACCGGATCATCCTGTGCTGCCAGGGCACCCGGAAGGAAAATATCTCAAAGGATTGCTGCTGGCCTCGTAAGATATGGATTTGTATTTTCATCTTTCGATCCCCCGGTTATATGGGGAATCTAGGGGGCACCTAATTTGTCGGCTATTTTTTCGTGGATTAACCGGGAGGCCATGTTGTTGCCGGCAACTCCGACAAAAACGGCAACCGAAGTTGATCCCTTGGCCATATATTCGACGGAAATAGTAACTTTTTCATCCTGAATGATTGCTTTAATCGTGCCTTTGGAAATTCTGCGCTCCTTTTGGACATCTTTCCCCTTCAACTCCATTACGGTCTTTTCACAGGCCGCCCATACCTGATCAATATCGGATTTGTAGGTGCTGGTCAGATTTCCATCCTGATAAATGAATTGTCCTGAACTGATGCCCATAACTTTGCCGTTCATATTTATTGCAGCATCACATCCGCTGATGACACCCAGGATCAAAAGCAGTAAAGTTATCTTTTTTCTCATGGACACACCTCGCAAAGTAAATTATCAAAAAAAATAATTTAACATGTCTTCTTTAGCTTAGGATAACCGCTGTTATCTGTCAATGTGATTTATATTAAAGCTGCCGCGGTGCACCGGCTTATCACTATCGTGTAGACGGCTATAATACATGCGAAAGAGAATAAACTACCGACCAGATTAAAACCGCCGCTGTAATTAAAACACAGGCATAAGCTAAAAACCTGTGTCGGACGGTTTCCTGTTTTTGCTCATTATAACCCATCAGGAAAGCGAATATAATTCCGGAGACCAGACCTCCGCCGTGTGCCCAGTTGTTGATACCACTGATTAGGATTCCGAAGATGACGAGGCCGGCAACCCAACCCATTGCCTGTTTGAAGATAGCCTGTCCGTAGTATCCGCCGCGGCTTTTCCCGTAATAGATAATGGCGCCGATTAAACCGCAAAGGCTGGCCGAAGCTCCGATAGTGAAAGGAACGCCGAACAACACAGAAACAATATAGCCGGCAATTCCGGTGAGGATGTAAATATTAAAAAAACGATACAAACCGAATTCCCGGACAATGAAAGGACCCAATTGAGCCAGTGCCATCATGTTGAAAATAATATGCAGGATGCTGCCGTGCAGAAAAGATGCGGAAATTAGAGTCCAGTAGTGATTAAACTGTAAAACAGGGACGGTGCCGGTTGCGCCTAATAAAAAAAGGCTTTTACCTGAGGGAGCTAATAAATCAAAAACGCCGCTTCCGGAAAAAACTCCACCGGGATTCAAAAGAAGCGCGAGAATATAAAAAGCGATGTTGATGTAAATAATAATTTTTACCGGATCAAAAGAGGTCAACATCTTACTGATAAGACCGGCTTTGTTATACATTCCGGGGCGCGCCAGGCCGCAATAAGGACAAACAGGTTCATCGGAACTGATCAGTTTGCGGCAACCGGGGCAAAGGATGGATTTTCTCTCGTTGGGCATTGTTAATCCTTTAATCGACGATTTTGGTAAGTTAATTAACAAGAATATATGTAGTTGTAAAGAAAAATGGCGCTGAAGTTGACTGTTATATATATTAGCTGTATGCTGCAAAATGTCCGGAAAATTATTATTTTTACGTATAAAAATATAACATCTATATGGATGGAGAAGATATTTGCAGCCAGGAGATCGTTTCACGATAAAAATTGAAAAAATTGCTTTCGGCGGTGAAGGAGTCGGTCGTATCGATAATTTTGTGGTGTTTGTTCCCTTCGCGGCTCCGGGAGATGATCTGGAAATTGAAATCATTCGGTGCAAGAAAAAGTTTGCCCGCGGCAGGATATTGGAAATAATCAAGGCTTCTCCAGTGCGTGTAAAACCGCTTTGCAATTATTATGGAAATTGCGGAGGTTGTTGTTACCAGCATATAGCTTATAATGAACAGCTGCAAATAAAGAAAAATCAGGTTTATGAAGCATTTTTAAAAATCGGCAAAATAACCGCGCCGCCTGTTCTGGCAACTACGGCTTCCCCTCAGAGCTATCATTACCGCGGTAAAGCACAGTGTCATCAGATCATGACTCCCGGCGGGTCGAAGGTTGGCTTTCTGGATACTTCCGGCGGAAAAATAGTCGATATAGAACGATGCGAGATTATGGAAGAAACAATAAATGAGAAAATCAAACTGCTGAAAAAGAATGTACTTGTCCGGAAGGAAAGGGATAGCCGCCTTAATGTCTGGGCGGATTTACCGGGCAGGCAGGCAAAACAAAGGGGGCAGGTCTTGCGACGGGTTAAAGACAAAGAATTTTTAATTCCCGCCGGCGGTTTTTTTCAGAACAATTTATTTCTGACGCCTGTCCTGGTAGACGAAGTCTGTCGCCTGGCTTTATCCGGCCGGATGAATACTGTAATTGATGCTTATTGCGGCTGTGGTCTTTTTTCTATTTTTCTGGCGCCTTTGGCCAAAAAGATTTTCGGTCTTGAATTAAGTCCCAAAGCGGTACAATTTGCCCGCCTCAATGCTGAAAAAGAAAAGATAAAAAATGTAACATTTGTTTGTGGTGATGCCGGTGAAGAATTATTAAAGAAAAAATTTTTATCTCTATCCGGCAGGCTTGATTTGCTTATTCTTGATCCGCCACGCCTTGGTTGCGGCGAATCGGTTCTTACAGCCATTGCCGGTTTGCTGCCGCGAAGACTGATCTATATTTCCTGTAATCCGGCAACCCAGGCGCGTGATGTTAAGTTTTTAAAGGATACAGGCTATCATCTTTCCCTCTTGCAGCCGGTGGATATGTTTCCCCAGACACAGCATATTGAAGTTATTGCGCTAATGGAATGTCAGACGGTTGGTGACGGGCGATAATATGGAGAATAAACTGATTGACATAATAAGGTGATGAATGTACTTAAACAACTTAAAATATGTGAATAAGTAAGCTCCCCGTAGATGGCTATTAAATAACCGATCAACTGTTTTCACGCTGCGGGGTAGTTCATTATTTTTATGGCTTTTGATTGAAAATATTGATATTTTCTGTCTATAATTTCTTTGTAAAAACAAGAGGAGGAAAAAATGCCGTCGAAAAGTAAGGATGTGAGAGTGGAGCAATGCCTGATTTTAGAAAAAAAGCTGGGACTGCGATTACAAAAACTGGATCAAAAAGGGATGAACAAGGAAAGAGCGCAAAGAGACCCTCTTGTTAAAAACCTGAAAGCTAAAATAAGGGAAACCAAAGCAAGAATTGCCGCGGCGGATAAGCATGTTGAGCTTACCCGGACGCTGGTGCAGGCAAAACTGCAGAAAGCAGCGGAGCTCGAAGCGCAAAGCAAGGCTGCAAAGGCGGAAACGTCCGCAGAGCCGGCTGCGGCGGAAGCAAAACAGAAAAAACAGTCCCCGGAAAAAGCAGAAGCAAAGAAAAAGCCGGCAGCGGAAAAGGAGGCCAAACCGAAAAAGAAAGCCGCTGTGACTGAACCCGCGGCAGCGGATGCCGAACCTCCAAAAAAGCCAAGGAAGAAAAAAGAAGAAAACAAGGAAGAATAAATTCAAAAAATAAAAAAGGGCAAGCTGAAAACAGTTTGCCCTTTTTTATTATATTGGCGTCCCCATGGGGAGTCGAACCCCAGTTACAGGCGTGAAAGGCCCGTGTCCTAGGCCTCTAGACGATGGGGACATCGTAAAGTACGATTTTGCTGTAAGGTGCGCCTTATATATTGTTCAAGATAGATTGTCAAGCATTGCCTCACATAAATGTCATAAAAAATTATTTTGATTGAATAGTTGCCGATTATAATCGATGGGAAACAGTAAACTTCATTCAGCCTATATGACAGGTTAAAATATGATCTGTGTTTCTGCTGTTACCAAAGAAACAGTCATAAGAATTTTGGAAGAAATTGCCGTTCTTTTGGAACTGTCAGGTGAAAATCCATTTAAATCAAGGGCATACCGAAATGCCGCCCGCAATCTGGAGAATCTTGATGTGAATTTGATAAATCTCGTTTGTGAAAATAATCTTTCTTCTGTTCCGGGCATTGGTGAAGCAATAAATAAGAAAATTAAGGAACTTGTATCAACCGGAAAGCTGGCTTATTACGAGGCTCTGAAATCAGCCATACCTTCCGGTCATTTGGAAATGCTGAAAATTCCTGGTTTGGGTCCCAAAAAAATCAATGTCCTTTATAAACAACTGGGAATAAAAACAATTGGTGAATTGGAATATGCCTGTCACGAAAATCGCCTTGTCGAGATTGCTGGATTTGGCGAAAAAACTCAAAATAATATTTTAGCCGGGATTGAAAAGCTCAAAATTTTTAAGGAACGAAGGTTGTATGCGGAGGCAGCCTCCGATGCTATCTTACTGCTTTCAGCTATCCGGAATTATCAGGATATAGGACGGGTCAGTCTGGCCGGTTCCCTGCGCCGCTCATTAGAGACGATAAAAGATATTGATATTGTAGCCTCCGCAGAGAATGCGGAAAAGCTGGCCGATTATTTTGCCGGGCTGCCGGAGGTTGATAAAACTTTGGCCAGGGGCAATACCAAGGTAAGTGTAACCTTACGAACGGGAATCAATGCCGATTTACGAATTGTATCGGATCAGGAATTTCCCCACGCCCTGCTGCATTTTACCGGCAGTAAGGAACATAATACCGCTCTTCGGAGCAGGGCAAAAGCCAGGGGATTGAAGATAAATGAATATGGTCTGTGGCGGGGTGATGAAAATATATTCTGCCGCAGCGAAGAAGAGATTTTTTCCCATCTGGGCTTGTCCTATATTCCACCCGAATTACGCGAGAATATGGGAGAAATGGAAGCGGCGGAAAAAAAGGAACTGCCCTCGCTCGTGGAAGAAAATGATATCTGCGGTCTTTTCCATATTCACACTGGTTTCAGCGATGGGGCGGAAACGCTGGAAGCTATGGTGCAGGCGGCAATAAAAATGGGTATGCAGTATATAGGTGTAAGTGACCACAGCCAGTCCGCCTATTATGCCGGCGGACTGAAAAAAGAAGAAATTGCCGAGCAGCACCGGCTTGTCGATGAATTAAATAAAAAATATGCTCCTTTTTATATTTTTAAAGGCATAGAGTCGGATATCCTGCCGGACGGCAACCTGGATTATACCGATGATGTCTTAAAAAGCTTTGATTTTGTAATTGCGGCGATTCACTCCGGGTTTAATATGTCTTCCCGTGAGATGACCGGTCGCATTAAAAAAGCCCTGCAAAATCCTTATACTTTAATTCTGGCGCATCCTACAGGGAGACTGCTTTTAGCCCGCGATCCTTATCAAGTCAATATTAGGGAAATTATTGATGAAGCGTCAAAATACGGCAAGGCATTGGAATTAAACGCCAATCCCCACAGACTGGATCTGGATTGGCGCAACTGCATCTATGCCCGGGAAAAAAGAGTAAAGATATTCATCAATCCCGATGCTCATAACATTACCGGACTTTACGATATACGCTTCGGCGTAAAGATCGCCCGGAAGGGCTGGCTTACCAAAGAAGATTGTCCCAACTGCTTCAGTCTCGACGCCATGAAGAAATATTTAGCCTGCAGAAACTATAATTAATCTACTAATAAGATGGCACAAAATTTGATTATCATAAAAACAGATATATTATTTTGCGGCGTTAATTTTAAAATAATTAAGCCTGAAAACTGCGTTATTACCGGCTTGGCTGAAGGCAGACCTGTTATTCGGAGGGAAAATGGCTACAGGGAAAACAGGATTATATGGTACAAAATTGTTTAACCGGCTGAGTAGTTTAATCAATAAGCCGGTTTGTAAAAAAATGAACAATCCGGATCAAGCCGGACGGCAAACAGCGATTTATTTCAGGGGTATGTACTTTTGTTACAACAAAAACAGCAAGGATGGAAGTAAATGACACCTTTAAATCAAGCCAGTACAGGCATTCGTGGATTGGATGAAATCATCAACTCTCTTCACATGGGGGATAATGTTGTTTTTCAAGTTGATGAAATTGCCGATTATAAAAAATTTGTTGATTCGTATGTCAGTACGGCATTATCCCGGGGACAGCGGGTTGTGTATATGCGTTTTGCCGGGCATGCACCGCTTGTCGAGCCTAAACAAAAAATAAAGATATATAAATTGAGCGCTAATAGCGGTTTTGAATCTTTTTCCGGTCAGGTTCATAATATAGTTCGTGATGAAGGGCGGGATGTATTTTACGTATTTGATTGCCTATCCGATCTTCTGATGGCCTGGGCAACGGATCTTATGATCGGCAATTTTTTTGTCATTACCTGTCCGTATCTCTTCGAACTGAATACCGTTGCTTATTTTGCCATTTTGAGAAGCCGTCATTCTTTTAAAACTGTTGCGCGTATCCGTGAGACAACACAGGTTCTACTTGATATTTACAGTCACGCAGGGAAGCTTTGCGTGCATCCGCTCAAAGTGTGGCAGCGTTATACTCCGACGATGTTTCTGCCGCATATTATGGAGGGAGAAAAATTTGTGCCGATTTTAAGCAGCGCCGATGCCGCAAGTTTCTTTTCCCGGTTGACGGATAAAGATTCCGCAACCGGTGAACGGAATCTCGATTTCTGGGACCGCATTTTTTTTACGGCAATAAATTTACTGGAGGATGATTCTGCCGTTGAAGAGAGGCAAAAGATGGTGGAGACGCTTTCCCGTGTGCTCATCGGACGTGAAAAACGCATGCTTTCACTGGTGAAAGAGTATTTTACTCTGGAAGATCTGGTGGAAATCAAGAAGCGATTGATCGGAACCGGATTCATCGGCGGAAAGTCCGTGGGAATGCTTTTGGCCCGCAATATTTTACGCAAAGACTCAACAATGAATTGGTCGGAACATCTGGAATTACATGATTCTTTTTACATCGGTTCCGATGTTTTTTATTCTTATATCGTACAAAACGGTTGGTGGAAACTGCTGATGGAGCATAAAACTGAAGAAGGATATTTTGAGAATGCTCAAATTTTGAAAAGCAAGATGTTATACGGAATCTTTCCCGAAGAAGTCAAGGAACAGTTCCAGTTGATGCTTGAGTATTTCGGCCAGTCGCCGATAATTGTCCGCTCCAGTTCACTTCTCGAAGATGCTTTTGGCAATGCATTTGCCGGGAAATATGAAAGCTATTTTTGCTCCAATCAGGGCAGTCCTGACGAGCGCTATGAAAAATTTGAAGAGGCTGTCCGTAAAATATTTGCCAGTGCCATGAATGTAGATGCCCTGACATATCGCTTGCAGAGAGGGATGGGGCAGCAGGATGAACAGATGGCATTGCTTGTTCAGCGGGTTTCGGGATCGCATCGCCGGCATTATTTTTTCCCGGATATGGCCGGAGTCGGATTATCTTATAATACATTTGTCTGGCAAAAAGGGATGGATCCCAAAGCCGGTATGCTCAGGATTGTTTTCGGTTTGGGGACGCGGGCGGTGAATCGCGTCGAAAATGATTATCCTCGGATAGTAGCCCTCGATGCCCCGCTTACCAAGCCATACACCCGGCAGGAGGATATACAGCGTTTTTCCCAGAGAGAAGTTGATCTTCTTGATCTCCAGGAGAATAAATTTAAATCATTGGCTGCTGCGGAAGTGCTGAGCGAAGATTTCGGGGCTCGGCTTGATTTGATTGCTGTTCGTGATACTGAAGCTGAAAAATATATGCGGTCTTCCGGCCGAAATGCCAAGGACGCCTGGATATTGACTTTTGATGAACTGCTTTCAGCCACTCCCTTTGCCAGAGTTATGTCCAAAATGCTCAAAAAGTTGGAACAGGTATACCGTTATCCGCTGGATATTGAATTTACGGTGAATTTTGATACGGAGGGAAAGGCTAAAATTAATCTGCTGCAGTGCCGTCCTTTTCAGACAAAAGGTCACTACAGCCGGGTGGCAATACCGGAAAAAATCAGCCAATCCAAGATTCTGCTCAAACAGGAAGCCAACTTTATGGGCGGCAGTGTTTATCTTTCCATTGCCCGCCTGATCTACATTGATCCTCAGGGCTACACCAAACTTTCCCTTTCTGAAAAATATGATGTTGCGAGGCTTGTGGGAAAACTAAATAAACAGATTTCCAGGCGGGAAGAAATGCCGACGATTCTTTTTGGTCCCGGCCGGTGGGGGACAACCACTCCTGCCATGGGAGTTCCTGTAACCTTTTCGGAAATCAACAATGTTGCAGCTATTGCTGAAATTGCTTACTCTGACGGCAGTTTGATTCCTGATCTTTCCTTTGGGACACATTTTTTCCAGGACATGGTCGAGATGGATATTTTCTATATGGCTATTTATCCGGAAAAGGAAAATGTTGTTTTCAACAAGGCATGGATTACTCGTCAGGCTAATATTCTGAAAGATCTTGTGCCCGAAGACAAGAAATATGCGGATATCGTCCGCGTCTGCGACGTCAAGTCAAAAGATTTGAGATTACTTTCCGATATTGTAAATCAGAAGATGATTTGCTTCTCTAATAGATAGAGATTACGCATAAAAGTGTAGTTGTGCCCCGCAAATTTGCAGTTAAGATTTCCTTGACAGGCAAGACCTAAGTTTTTATAGTTCAATGTAAGACAGCAATGTCTTACCGATAATTGCTGCATCGAGGCTAAAAAGATTTCTTCGATAACAAGAAAAGGAGGTTCGATGAAATTACGAATCCGGAATATCCCTGCTGAGTTTAGTAAAGCCATACCCAAAGGCCTCCGACTGATAAAAAAGGGAAAGGATGATTTCCTGCTGGTAGAGTCAGTGTTCTGTCCTAACGGCCATAATCTGATTGTCGACAGCGTCCGTTTTCATGGTGAATTTGCGATTAAACTGAAAGTACGTATCAACAATGAAGAGGGATTACTTTTTATCGACCCTTTTTGGGGGAGTCATGCAAAACTATTCAGTTTTATTCCCCGTTTGGAAGAAAATAAGAGTACCTATGTCGAAGCTTTTTGTCCTTACTGTGATGTTTCAATAATAAAACATTTTGCATGCCCCAATAGTGGGTGCGATTCGCACAGCAGTATAGTTATGTTGTTGCCCGAGTCAAAAAATCAGATTCGTGTGTGTGCCAAACTGGGGTGTCCTGGACATAAGCTGAAAATCAAGGATCTGCCCCCGGCGGTGGTTAATACTGTAAGTAATATAAATTTTTTCGGCGTCGGTGCTTATGATGATTTCGAAGATCTGTTCCGGTAAGTAACTGATTGATTCTGCTTCTATAACAGGACTTGCTTCCATGCTTGAGGCCGGGCAGCGGCAGAAAAATAAAAAACCCCTCGTGGAATATTACTTCTTGCGAGGGGCCAACGAGAACCGCTTATGCCGTCTTGTCTTTTGCTGGAGTCCTTCATTTCAACGTTGGTCTTTGAGGGTGATAATCACCACGCAGACCCTGTGATCTTCTTTTATGTAAACATCCAGTAGAATAGACTCACTACGCACACAGCAGTATCCCGATTATTCAGGTTAATGCTTGAAAGAACAAAGAGAGCTGCAATGGTTTCTACCTCTGAGTTGTAGTCAACTCATTAAATAACTGTTTTAAACAGTTTAGTATATTCCCGCTAGTACCCAACGATGATTCTTTCATTACCTCCATATTAAATGTTGTAATTTCTATTTACATCATCCGGTCATTGCAGCATCTCTGGAAGATAATTTATAGATGCCGCTTGTTAATGTCAAGGATTGCAGCTAATATAAATAAAAACTGACCGTTCCGGGAATTTTCGCTTTTTCAGGCGAAAATTCCCGGAATGTGGTTTTCTTATACCACGCCATAAGCCAGCATGGCGTTGGCAACTTTGGTGAATCCGGCAATGTTGGCGCCAGTAACATAATCACCCTTCTTACCGTAGGCTTCGGCTGTGTCGGAGCAGTTTTTATGGATACTCTTCATAATGATAAGCAGGCGATTGTCAACTTCTTCACGAGTCCAGGAGAATCGCAGACTGTTCTGGCTCATTTCCAGGCCTGATGTAGCAACCCCCCCTGCATTGGCTGCTTTGCCGGGACCGTAGAGGATTTTCTTTTCCTGGAAGATTTTGATGGCTTCCGGGGTGGAGGGCATGTTGGCGCCTTCGGCTACGCAAATACAGCCATTTTTCACCAGAGCCGCCGCATTCTTGTCATTGATTTCATTCTGGGTCGCGCAGGGCAGGGCGATATCTACCTTAATTCCCTGTTCCCGAATGACATCCCAGACATTTTTGCCTTCATAGCAGGCGGTCTTGAATTTATCGGCGTATTCGGCGATTCTGCCTCGTCGGACATTCTTCAGGTCCAGTACATAGCAACACTTTTTGTCGTCAATGCCTTTTTCGTCGATTATTGTTGCCGACGAATCACAAAGAGAAATAACTTTTCCGCCGAGTTGATTGACTTTTTCCACTGCATACTGGGCGACATTTCCGGCACCGCTGATGGCGACGGTTTTACCTTTAAAATTGAGACCGCGGGTAGCCAGCATTTCTGCAGCAAAGTATGTCACGCCGTAGCCCGTTGCTTCCGGACGAACTAAACTTCCGCCGTAATCCAGACCCTTACCGGTAAGCACGCCTGTGTGCTCGTTACGGATTTTCTTGTAATAGCCGTATAGATAACCGATCTCCCGTCCGCCGACTCCGATGTCACCGGCCGGAACGTCAATGTCGGCACCGATGTGACGGAATAATTCGCGCATGAATGCCTGGCAGAAACGCATGACTTCACCATCGGATTTTCCTTTTGGGTCGAAATCCGAACCACCTTTAGCGCCGCCCATGGGCAGAGTCGTCAAAGCGTTTTTAAAAATCTGTTCAAAACCGAGGAATTTGATAATGCCCAGGTTTACGGAAGGATGGAAACGCAGGCCGCCCTTGAAAGGACCAATGGCATTGTTGAATTGAATGCGGAATCCGCGGTTGACCCGGACGCAGCCCTTGTCGTCTACCCAAGGCACACGAAACTGCATTGCTCTTTCCGGTTCTACGATTCTTTCATAAATATTGGCTTTCACAAACTCCGGATGTTTTTTAACCGTCGGTTCCAGCGTTCCCATGACTTCTTCCACCGCCTGGTGAAATTCCGGCTGGTGGGGATCAGTCTGTTTTACCTTTGCTATTACATCTTTAATTACTGACATAATTTAAATCCTCCTTTAGGATATTTATTCTGCATTAAATGCATATAAAGCTGTTTTGTAAGATAATAGGCAAACGTTTGCCGTATTCCTAGCTGCAAAAAAACAATTTGTCAAATACAAAAATGTATTTTTGATGATTTATCCGGTTCAAAATTGTATTATTTGAACCAGGAAGTGGTACCGTTATAACTTTGAGTTGAAAATGTCCGCAAAATCTTCCAATAAAATTTATCGCTGCAAAAAACTCCGTCCGTCGGTAGATAATAATTGGTTTATTAAAACCCATATTTCCCTTGACTTATCAGTCTGATAATCAATATTATTCGAAAATATTTATTTGCTGACCGGTAATGTTGAAGCCATTAAGATTAATGGAGAATATTTGATGAGAAGTGCTCTTAGAGTATTAATAATTATCTGCACGTTTATCTTTTCTTTAGCCTGCGGTCTTTTACTCGTGCAGTTTTTAATTCCGGCTTATTTCCAACTGTTTTCTCCCATTCCGAAAACTCTTCATTATTTTTATATTGCCATTGGAATTTTTGCTTTTCTGATACTGGTAATGGGGATAATTTTCTTTAAAAAATCTAAATATAACTTGGCTGTGTGGATTTTAGGAACCTCTGTTTTATTGCTTGTTTTCGGTATTCCGATATTTGTTCTGGAAAATAATAATATGCTCTGGCATGAGGCTGTCTTCACTAAACCGGGGCCGGTGTATTTTATCGAAATCAGCGAGAAGAATCTTTCTCTTATGAAATATTTTCATAATTTATATTTGTTGATCTGGAGCAAGGTCTATTTACCTGTTTATGTATATGGCATTATTTATCTTGCCGGGTATTTTTGTTTGCGGAAAGCGGGCTGGCGGATCAAAGGGGTAAGAATTAAATTGTAAAATACAGATCAACTTCTGTTGATATTTTTGTTTTTCTTGTCTTCATACATACGCATGTCGGCGCGGGACATCAATTCATCAAGTGAATCATGATGATGGGGATCAAAGGCTGCATAGCCGATGCTGATGGAAAAATCATACTTCCGGTCTTTTCGGGAATTAATATGATGAATTAATTTGTGCAGCCGCTTTAACAGGATTTCCGCTGTTTTTTCATCAGCGTCAATAGCCAGAATAGCAAATTCATCACCTCCGATACGGGAGATAATATCAGATTCACGGAAAGTTTTTGCCAAAATTTTTGCCGCAATAATCAATGCCTTGTCACCTTGTTCGTGACCAAGTGTATCGTTGATCCATTTCATTCTGTCCAGATCGGCGAAGAAGAGCAGCAGCTTTTGCCTGGAACGTCTGGAAAGTTTGAGCTGGCGTTCGGCAATATTGATAAAACCTCTTCTGTTGTAAAGACCGGTAAGATGATCATTAAAAGCGATATTTTCCAGCTTCTTTTCCATTTTACGGCGTTCGGTAATATCAATGCCGAAAACAGCAATACGCACTACCTGGTTGTTGTTATCGAAGACCGGGTATAATACCTGATCAATATTCCGATGGAATCTCACATCTTCAAAGCGTACTGGTTTACCGGTTCGTATAACAATATCGGCCTGAGCTTTTCTTTGTCTGGCTGTCTTTGGCTTGAGCAGGTCATAAATGCGGCTTCCCACCAGCATATCCATGGCGAGTCCGTATCGTTGAGCCATAGTTTCATTTGCCGCCAGAATGATACCGTCTTTATTCATGAGAAAGAATGATTCAGTAACGGCGTTGAGGAGAGCCCGCAAATTGTTTTCGCTTTCCTCGAGCAGTTGTTCAGATATTTTTCGCCGGGTAATATCCTGAATAATACTCAAAAGAATGATCTCTCCGTCGATAACGGTACCCTGCGAGTTGATTTCTACCGGAAAACGTTCGCCGTTTTTTTTGATATGAACTGTTTCCAGCAAGAGACCGGAAGTGTTGTTATTATCCAATTGAGATATAATTTGAGCCTGTGTTTCCGGTGCCTGTAAATCGAGGATTGTTTTAGCGAGCAGTTCATCGTGGGAGTACTGATAGGTGTTGACGGCGGCAGCATTGGCCTCCAATATTTTTTTATCGCTTTGGCGGATAAAAAAAATAACATCCCGGGAACTGTGGATGAAGGACTCATACCTTTTAATCCGTTTATTAATATTATCTTTTTGCAAATTTTTCATTTTTATTCCGGATGGCATTTTGGTTAATATTAATCAGGAAGATCAAGTGTGTCAAACAGATTTATTCCTGCGGATATTATAACGGAAAATAGTTAATGCCGAACCCTAAAAGGATATGTTATAAAGACAAACAATTGGTTAATTCTGGAGAAGTTAATTATGTCTCAAGGAAAAAAGAACTCCTTGACTGACGTCGAGGGGATTTTAGTCGGTAATTATACGGACGTCCGGGCGGTATGCGGTGTAACCGTAGCCATCTGCCCTGAGGGAGCGACTGCCGGTGTGGATGTGCGTGGATCCGCTCCCGGTACTCGCGAAACGGATCTACTGGCTCCACTGAACCTCGTGGAAAAAGTGCAGGCGATTGTACTTACCGGAGGATCTGTTTATGGTCTTTCCGTGGTAGATGGAGTTGTGCGCTGGCTTGCTGAAAAGGGATGGGGATTCCCTCTGGAGAATTCACATGTTGCTCCGATAGTTCCTGCCGCTGCTTTGTTTGATCTGGGCAGGGGCGAATCTTATATCCCTCCCGTAAGCCCGGTCTGGGGTATTAAAGCTTGCGCAGATGCCGGTTTGGGTGCAATTCCCATTGGATCGGTCGGCGCCGGAACCGGTGCACAATCAGGTGGAATCAAGGGTGGATTGGGTACGGCCAGTGAAATTCTTCCTTCCGGATTAACGGTTGCGGCACTTGTTGCCGTAAATTCTCTGGGATCAGTGATTGATCCTGCGTCCGGACGTCCCTGGGAGATAAGATTGGAAAACGACTGTGAATTCGAAAGTATAGGGGGCAGGTCTGTAGCCGTTCCAGTCTCTCCGGTAACGGGGGAAAACAGAAATACAACAATCGGTATCGTAGCAACAGATGCCTCCTTGACGAAAGCTCAGGCACAAAAAATTGCCCAAATGGCTCATGACGGAATGGCACGGGCCATTCGTCCTTCCCATACGATGTTTGACGGTGATACGATTTTTTGTCTGGCGACGAATAAAAAGGATTTACCTTCCATGCCGGGTTTTTTTGCCGCGCCGCATGCTGTGGCGATAAATGAAATCGGCCGCGCAGCAGCGGACTGTATGACTAGGGCTATTATTCGAGCGGTACTTGCAGCTCACTCTCTGGGTGGTATGATTGCCTTTGCCGACCTGAAAACCCGCTGATTAGTTAACGGACGTCCGGGAAATTATAAAGAGGATATTTTCTATGCTGAAGGTTGAACAATTACGCTACGGCACCGATAATTTTTCTTATCTGCTTTATGGAGAAAAACAGGCCGTGGCAATAGACGGCGGCGCCTGGGAGAAAATTTGCACCTTCCTGAAAGGCCATAATCTTGAATTAACAATTTTAACCAATACACACAGTCATTTTGATCATACATCCGGCAATGAGAACTTGCTGCAATCAACAAAAGCAAGGTTTCTTACCCCTGCTGATTTCACTGATAACAGCACGTTGGAAGTTGGTGGAGAGAAAATTCTTGTTTACCGGACTCCCGGACATTCCAATGATAGTGTCTGCTTTCATAACGGGAGTATTCTTGTTTCGGGCGATACCCTGTTCAACGGCACTATCGGCAATTGCTTTACCGGAGATATTAAAAGTTTTTATCTGTCTGTAAAACGCCTTATGGCTCTGCCTGATGCGACGGTAATTTATGCGGGCCACGATTATGTCAGAGATTCTTTAGTTTTTGCCGGACGGCTGGAACCTGACAATAAAGATATCGGCAAATTCAGAAGCGCCTATGATTTCGAGCATGTTTTTTCGACAATGGCTGATGAGCGAAGGGTTAATCCTTATCTGAGATTCAATGAAGAGCCTATCGTTAAACTTCTGCAGAAAAGAGGTCTTCCCAGGGAAACGGAATGGGAACGCTGGCAATCGCTGATGTCGATTGAGTGAAAAAACCAGAGGGTTTCTGATGATCATGACGCAGTTGAACTAATTGGTACCGTTTACATTTTATTGCCCGTTGGTGTAATTTCTCGAAATTAATAAAATAATTTTCTCAAAGGAGAGTCATATGGCTGATAATTCTGACCTGCAGCAGTCCCAACCGATAAAAATCAATACCACCGATGAAATATCCAGAGGCCGTTACAGTAATATGATCCTGGCATCCCATAGCACGGATGAATTTATGCTGGACTGGATTTTGAATTCTCCCAATGGTTCCCATCTGGTGGCAAGGATAATATTAAGCCCGGCCAACCTGAAGCGAACCATCGAAACCCTGAAAGTCAGCTTGGAGCAATACGAGAAAAAATTTGGAGTCGTGAAGATTATCGAACAGGATAGTCAAAAAGTTCATTAAAAAAGGCGGATGTAACCACATCCGCCTGATGATTAATCCGCCGTGTTTTTTAAGCGGCGGCAAGTTGCTCTATTTCCTTATTGCTCATTACCTTATCGATATCAAGAAGAATCTTTACGCTCTGGGCGGTTTTAGCCATGCCCAGAATGTAGGAGGTATCCAGCCGGGTGCCGAAATTAGGAGTATCTTCTATTTCCGCTGCTTTGATGTTCAGTACTTCCGACACGGAATCCACTACGATTCCCATGGAGATTTTATGATTGCCGGAAGCGATTTCCACTACGATAATACAGGTACGCTCGGTGTAATCCATTGCTTTGATTCCAAATTTTATACGGAGATCAACAATGGGAATAACCTTGCCACGCAGATTGATAACTCCCTTAATATGCGAGGGAGTCTGCGGTACCGGTGTGATTGAGATTAAACCGATAATTTCCTTCACCTTAAGGATTCCGATGCCGTATTCTTCACCGGCCAGACTGAATGTCAGGTATTTACCTTCACGATTGGCCGTATTCTGGATGGTCTGATCCGTAATTTTAGTTGCCTCTGTTTCCATGATTTTCATCTCCCGTTTCCATGCCCTGTTTTCTGTATGTTTTGTTGAAAGATGACGGGCGGCGGAGAGTTAAAAAAGAGGGGGGGGGAACAACCCTCCGCCGCTGGCGTCATCAGATCAGAAATCTTTAAAATCGTCCTTTTCCAGAGGAATGACCTGATCCGGCCGGACAGCCTTGCCCTTTTTGACAGCATTTTTCCCTGTAGTCAATAATTTTTTACCACTTTCAACTCCAGTACGTTGTAAAGCTGCAGTTCCAGGTGTTTTAGATGGTCTTCGGTTGTTTTGATAAGATGATGACTGCGGGAGAGCATTTTTGTTGCCTTCAACGACCGTAACCAGTTTACTCACGTAATCTTTCATTTGTTCGGCCTGGGCATTCATCTCCTCCGCAGCGCTGGCCGATTCCTCGGCATTGGCCGCCGACTGCTGCACAACCTTATCCATTTCTACAACAGCCTTACCGATCTGGCCGATTCCCTGGGCCTGTTCGCTTGAGGCGGCAGCAATCTCATCCACCAGCTGACCGATTTTGCCGGATATTTCCATGTTTTCCTTGAAAGCTTCCTGTGTCTGTTTGGTCAGGTCACGGCTCTGCCGGACGGTTGTGATGGTGTTTTCAATAAGGCTGGCGGTATTTTTGGCTGCTTCCGCCGCCCGC
>MVRV01000063.1 GCA_002068015.1 Smithella sp. PtaU1.Bin162 | reverse complement strand
ATAGAGGCACTTTCCAAGTTGGGGACCGTATACGGCAGTCCGACCATTACGGCCGGCAATGCACCGCCGCTTTCCGCCGGTGCTTCCGCGATACTGTTCATGACGCGTTCCGAGGCGGAAAAACGTAACTTAAAGCCGCTCGCCCAGATTATCGATGTTATTGCCCAGGCGCGAGCAGCCCGGGAGATTGCCGTTGTTCCCGGTCAGAGCATAGCGAAGATTCTCGAGCGCAACGATATGACCCTCGACGATATAAAACTGATCGAAATCAATGAAGCATTTGCCGCCATGCCGCTTGTTTCCACGAAGATTCTGGCGAAAAATGATGAGAAGAAGTGGAAAGAGCTTCAGGAGAAGACCAATGTCAACGGCGGAGCAGTAGCCATTGGTCATCCCGTAGGCGCGAGCGCCAACAGAATAACCATGACTTTGGCGCGTGAGCTGGCGAGACGCGGCGGCGGATACGGTATTGCCGCAATCTGCGGCGGTCTTGCCCAGGGCGAAGCCATACTGATCAAAGTATGATTTGCCGATATTGAAGTTAAAGGAGAAAACAAATGGAATACAAGACCATTAATTATACAAAAAAGGATGGCATTGCCACCGTGACGCTGAACCGTCCGGCCAGCATGAATGCACTCAATACCCAGGTATTCGGGGAGTTGCAGCATATCTTCAGCCGCACCGAGACTGACGATGATGTCAAGGTGGTTGTTATTACCGGCAGTGAGAAATTTTTTGCCGCCGGTGCCGATATTATGGAGCTGGCGAATATCGCAACACCTCTTGATGTACAGCGTTATGCAAGGCTGAGCCGTGAGGTCTTCCGGCAGATAGAAGCCGCCGAGAAACCGCTTATTGCCGCCGTGAGCGGCTTTGCGCTGGGCGGAGGTTGTGAGCTGACTCTCGTTTGCGATTTGCGCATAGTTTCGGAATCAGCCGTTTTCGGTCTGCCGGAGATTAAAATAGGAGTTCTGCCGGGCGGCGGCGGCACGCAGCGCTTGCCGAGGCTTGTGGGAACAACAAAGGCCAAGGAACTTTTATATACCGGCGATAATATTGATGCGCAGGAAGCCCTCCGGATCGGATTGGTCAATAAAGTTGTTCCGGTCGAAAAACTGCCGGAAGAAACATATGCTCTGGCAAAAAAGATTGCCGCCCGCCCGGCAGCGGCAGTGAAGATGATAAAGTTGGCTGTTGACGGCGGCATTAATCTGGATATCAAGTCCGCCATTGCCTATGAGGCCCGTTGCTTTGAAATTCTCTTTTCGACTTATGACCAGCAGGAGGGCATGAAAGCGTTTAGGGAGAAGAGAAAAGCGGTATTTAAAGGCAGGTAAATCTTAAAAGGAAAGAAGAAAAGATGGCAACAGATGTTTTCCGAAAGTTGCGTAAGCAATTGGACAATTATGCTTTTGGTTATCCGGAGACAAAGTCCGGCGTGGAGATGGAAATCTTAAAACTCATGTTTACGGAAGAGGAGGCCGTCATGTTTACCCAAATGACGGCCGAACTGGAAACGCCGGAAGCGATAGCCCAAAGAATTAATCAACCGGTTTGCGAAATTGCGGCAAGGCTTGAGGATATGGCCGGCAAGGGTCTTCTTTTCCGCAGACGTACGGAGGATATTGTCGAATACTGCACAAATCCTTTTCTTCACGGACTCTATGAGTTTCAGATTACACGTCTCGGGAAGAAGCTCGTCAAACTGACCGGTCAATACATCAATGAAGTATACAAACACAACATGGCACAGGGTATGCGGCCGTTTATCCGCACAATACCGATAGATGATTCGATAGCAAGCGAAAATTACGTTACGCCTTACGAAGACGCGAAGAAAATACTCAAGGATGCTGATTTGATTGTCGTTACCAAGTGCGCCTGCCGTCAAGGCTTGTCCCTCTTCGGAATGGACTGCGGGCAACCTCAGGAAGTATGTTTTATGTTTGGTCCGATGGGACAGTATTATATCGACAACGGGTGGGGGCGCAAAGTGGAACTTTCCGAAGCACTCGCCATTCTGGAAATGGCCAATAAGGCCGGTCTTATTACCCAGGCCGCGACATCAAAGAAACCTTTTGATTTGTGTAACTGCTGTGTTGATTGCTGCGGATTCCTTCGTGCCGTGAGCAAAACGGAAAATCCGGCGGAGCTGGTATTTTCGAACTACCGGATTACGGTCGACCGGGACAAATGTACCGGCTGCGGTACATGCGAAAAACGCTGCGGTATGGGAGCCGTTGCGATGAACGCCGCGGACGGGAAGGCCGATCTCAACCTCCGCCGCTGTATCGGTTGCGGTTTATGTGTAACCACCTGCCCGGTCAAGGCACGTGCCCTCACGCCGAAGGAAGGCAAACCCGGTATTCCCTATGAAGATACCGCCGAGCAGTTTATGCAAATCGTCAAAGGCAGGGGAGTAAAGGAAGTCCTGCCCGAAAACGTCATATCTTTCGGTTTTCAAAGAAATGTACAGGCTGAAAATAAACTGGAGACGAAAAAATGAACATCAGCAAGAATTGGATTTTGTTTCAAAAAATTGATGCCGTTGCCCTGATAACACTGAATAACCCGCAAAAGATGAATACCCTTAATTGGGAATTGCTGGAAGATATGGAAAAAATTCAGGCGGCAATAGAAAATGATGTTACGATAAAAGCTGTTGTCATCAAGGGAGAAGGAAAACATTTTTCCACCGGGGTCAATCTGGAAACGCTGAAAGCGACGGATACGCAGTATATGCTTAGGAAGCTGGATTGGATTCAGCGCGTTTGGACCCGCTGGCAGGAATTGCCCGTTCCGGTAATCGCTGCCATTCACGGCGCCTGCATTGGCGGAGCTATGGAATTGGTACTGGCACTCGATATCCGCATTGCCGCCGACAATTCTTTTTTCCGGTTGCCGGAAGTCGGTCTGGGCATATCTCCGGATATGGGCGGAACAACGAGATTAACAAAACTCGTGGGACCGGGACAGGCCAAACGCATCATTATGGGTAACGAGGAAATAAAAGCGGAAGAGGCTCTCAGAATCGGTCTTGTGGAAATCGTCGTACCCGTCGCGATGCTGGAAGAGCGGGCCATGAATCTCGCCAAAAAAATGTCGGAAATGCCGCCGATGGGTATGCGCTGGGCGAAAAAGGGAATTAATCTTGCTGCGGAAAGCTCAGTAACATCCGGCCTGCTGTTTGAGCAGGCGCAATCAATTTGCTGCTTCATGACGGAAGATCTGCAGGAGGGAATCCGGGCGTTTACGGAAAAACGCAAACCGGTGTTTAAAGGTAAATAAAGGAGGGAGTACACAGTGTTTAAAACAAGAATGACTGAACTATTCGGCATTAAACATCCTTTGATGCTCGCGGGCATGAACTGGATTACGGATATTAACCTGGTGACGGCCGTAAGTAACGCCGGCGGATTGGGAATCTTCGCCACCGCCCGCTGCACACCGGAGGAAATGCGGGAAAGCATCAGGGAAATCAGAAAAAGGACAAATAATCCTTTTGGTGTCAATGTAGTCCTGCGTTACGATTCGGCCGACAAAATTAAAGTTGCTATTGAAGAAAAAGTTCCGGTTCTTAACTATACTTTGGGAAAGCCCTGGTTTGTCGAGCAGGTTCATGCCTACGGAGGAAAGGTTCTGGGAACAACGGCTGTGGCCAAGCATGCCGCCAAAGCCGCTCAACTGGGTTGCGATGCCGTTGTAGTAACGGGACACGAGGCGGCGGCGCATGGTGACAAGGCTACATCCATGGTGCTCATTCCCGTTGCGGCAAGCCGGGTCAAGGTGCCGGTCATCGCCGCGGGCGGTATTTATGACGGCCGGGGTTTGGCGGCGGCGCTTGCTCTGGGGGCCGAGGGAGTTTCCATGGGAACCCGGTTTATGCTGACTAAGGAATGCGTTCTGCATGATAATTTTAAAAATCTGTGTCTGGCGGCATCGGAACAGGATACAATATACGATACGAAATTTGACGGAATGTGGGGGCGCGCCTTGAAAAGCAAGGGAGCGCTGGAGATGCAAAAAATACGCTTCGGTTTTCTGGAACGCTTCCAGGCTGGTTTGAAAATCCGGAAAGTCCTGAATCTGTCTTACGGGGATTTCCTGGCTATGGGACTTAAGACGGCAATGGCCGGTGATGACGGTCTTTCGCTTTGGTCGCAGGCGAGCCAGGCTGTCGGTGCGGTGCGCCATATGAAAGCCATCTACGAAGGCGATATGGAGAAAGGCTTCGTTTTTGCCGGACAAAACATCGGCGGTATTCAGGATATTCCGGCGGTGGGCGAGGTCGTAGAGAGAATCATCAACGAGGCGGATCGGGCGATAGAGTCTTTAAATAAAAAACGTTTGTCATAAGGGTAAAGTAAATGGATTTTGTTGTATCTCCAGAAGAAGAGGAAAACGGAGGAGAGGGACGGATGTCAATAGTCCCTTTGTAAGAGCAGGAAATAATTTATTTTTAAACAGGAGGAAGAGTTAAATGAAAAAGATGAAAATTGTCGGAACATTGTTGTTGGTTGCGGCCTTTATCGTAACCGGTTGGGGACTGAGTGTAACGTCGGCCCAGGCGAAAACTACACTTAAATATGCCCATGGGGCGCGCACGGATTTCAGTATGCATCCGGCCAGCCTGGAATTTAAAAAAGTTGCCGAACAGGATTCCAAAGGCTCTCTGGAAGTAACTATTTTCCCCAATGCCGCTTTAGGACCGGAACGTGAATTCATTGAAGCTTTGATGATGGGCAATGTTGATTTGGGCATCACCACCGGTTTTACGCTCAGCAATCTTACCGGAATGAAGGAACTGCTGGTTTACGAAATGCCCTGGCTGATCGGCGACAGAGATATCTACTACCGCGCTTTTGCCGAATCAAAAAGTTTCAAAACAATTAAGGAAAAACTGGAAGCCAAAGGTATTAAATTTATGGGTGCGGGAGACATCGGATCTTTTGCCATTCTGGCCAAGAAACCCATCCGGACTCCGGCGGATGTTGTGGGAATGAAAATTAGAACCGGTGAAAATCCTCTGATTGTCGATGTGTTCAAAGCTATGAACGTTAAACCCGTCGTGGTAAACTTCGGCGAACTTTTTACCGCTTTCCAGCAGGGTGTCATGGATGGTCTTTATACGACAACTCCTCTGGTTCATATGACCAAAACATACGAAGTCGCCAAAGAACTTACTCAGCTTAATAATGTTTATTGTATGGCTTATCTGGTAATGAATCTGAAAAAATTCAATTCGCTTTCCAAGGAAGAACAGGCTGCTCTCGAGAAAGCCGGAGCCGCCTATACCGCATCACTGAGAAAAGCAACGGAAGAGCAGGATAGAAGAGTAGTTCAGGCGATGGAAAAGACAGGCTTGAAGTTCTATTCCCTCAATGCCAAAGAAATGGAACCGTTCCAGAAGATACTGGAACCTATTTATAAATCCTGGCGTGATAAAATCGGCGCCGAAATTTTTGATGACACCAAGGCATTTGTAGAAAAAGCGAAAAAAGCGAAGAAGTAAATTTTCATCTCAGGAAGAAGGGATGACCGGCCTGATCAAAAAAACGGGCCGGCCGTCCCGAACAGTCTAAGTATAATTTCAGGCGGGATGAAAGGAGTGTCCATTTTGAAAATTTTTAGTTTTTTAAATAAATATGCCGAAGAAACTGTGTGTGCTACGACATTTCTCTTGTTTGTCATATTATCGAACCTGCAGGTAATAACCAGGTATGTATTGCCGGCGGAGTATTCCCTTGTTTGGACGGAAGAAATAGCCAGATACCTCTTTGTGTGGTGTATGTATATCGGCATTTCCTGGTGCATTAAGGACGACTCTCACCTGAAAGTGGACATGATCAAAATGGTGATCTCGCCCGCCACACTCAGGATTCTGGAAATAATAATCAGCATCATCATTGTGTTGTTTTCCATAGTAATGGTCGGTTACGGCTATAAAATATTCATGAAGCAGGTAACAATGGGACAAACTCTTGCTGCTTCCGGTCTGCCCATGTGGATCGTCTATTTATCCTTTCCGGTGTCGGCTTTATTGGTTGTTATCCGTTCCGTTCAGAGAATATTTAAATTGTCCAGGCAGGGGGTATAAAAAATGGTCGTAGTATATATGCTTATAATTATGTTTGCGCTGTTTGCTGTCGGTATGCCCATCGCTTATGCTATCGGAATAGCGGCGGTAGCATCGATGTTTTTCTTTTCGAGTATAGATATCTCTCTGTTTGCAACGAGTGCCCTTACCGGTATGGATTCTTTTCCGCTGATGGCTATTCCCTTCTTTGTGCTGGCCGGTAAGTTGATGGAAGAAGGTGGAATATCGGAGCGGCTGGTAGCTCTGGCTAACCTGATAGTGGGGAAAATTGCCGGAGGCCTGGCTGTGATTGCCACCTTGAGTTGTACGATCTTCGGTGCCATTTCCGGTTCGGCTGTGGCAACAACGGTAGCTATCGGCGGTATAATGCTGCCGGGAATGGATAAGGCCAATTACCCCCGGCCTTTTTCCGCCGCAGTGCTCTGTATATCCGGGATTATCGGGGCGCTCATTCCTCCCAGTCTGACTTTTGTTATCTTCGGTGCGGTGACCGGCACATCGATCAGTGATTTGTTCATCGCGGGAATCATTCCCGGATTGATGCTTGCAGTGTCGTTATCGGTTACATCTTATTTTATTTCCAGAAAGTATGGGTATCAGGGATTGCCCGCCAACCGCAGTTTTGAAAATGTATGGCTGACACTGAAAAGATCATCTCTGGCTCTCCTGGTGCCGGTGATTATCATGGGCGGAATTTATTCCGGAATATTTACACCGACGGAAGCGGGAACGGTAGCCTGTCTGTATGCCGTTATTGTCGCTCTTTTTATTTACAGGACGCTCAATTTAAAAGATGTCTACAGGCTGACTGCCGTATCGGCAAAGCTCACTATCGTCATGATGGTTGTTATTGCCTTTGCCTGCGGTTTTGCCCGTTTTATGGCCGTGGAAAGTGTTCCCCAGGCGATTTCCGGCTTCCTTATTTCGATAACCGATGATAAAATATTATTTCTTTTGATCATCAATATATTTCTTCTGATTCTCGGTGCCATTATGGATACTACGGCAGCCTGCATCGTATTGGCCCCGATATTCGTGCCCATCGCGGTGGAAAATTACGGCCTTCATCCGATCCATTTCGGACTGATAATGTGTTTCAACCTTCTTCTGGGGCTGACAACTCCTCCCGTCGGCTCTTCTGTTTTTGTGACATCAAGCTTTACCAAAATACCTTTGCAGACGATAGGACGGGCACTGGTGCCGTTCTGGATCGGGGCATTGGTTTGTTTGCTGCTGATTACGTATGTGCCTGAGATTTCTCTGTGTTTAATTAAAAAATAGAGTTAAAAAAACAGTGAATGCAGATCAGCCAGCCGAAAAAAAAGATTTAAAGAATAAAACATTTATAGATTTTGCGGTTTTATTTAATTGTAAGGAGGCGATAATATGGCAAATATTTTTGACGGGATAGTGGTTGTTGATTTGACGAACAATCTGGCCGGACCCAATACGGCATCGCTGCTGGCTGATTTCGGTGCGGAAGTAATAAAGGTGGAAAAGCCCGGCGGCGACGACAGTCGTAAATGGCCGCCTTTTATCGAAGGTACCAGTGTTACTTCCGTGTGGCTCAATCGAGGGAAAAAATCTATTGTACTGGATATAACAAAACCGGAGGGAATGGAAGTTTTAAAAGGTTTGATTGCAAAAGCCGATGTTGTAGTGGAAAGCTTTCGCCCGGGAGTTATGAAAAGACTGGGTATAGGATACGAAGATATTATCAAAATAAAACCGGATATCATCATGTGCTCAGTATCCGGATTCGGACAAACTGGACCTAAAAGTCAGAAACCCGGTTACGATCTGATTGCCCAAGCTTTAAGCGGGTTCGCTTCCGTAAACGGATTAAAGGGCGGTCCCCCGATCAAATCGGCAACCGCAATAGGCGACTGGACGGGCAGCTATAACGCTTTCGGTGCCATTTCGGCCGCTCTTTATCATCGCGCTAAAACCGGTGAAGGACAATACATCGACATTGCCTTGGTGGATTGTCTCTACAGTGCAAATGAATATTGTGAGCCTGCGTTTAACGGGTTTCCCGTTCCCAAAAGGCTCGGTAATCACCAGGCCTACCTCTGTCCCTACGGAATTTTCCAGGGTAAAGACGGCGATATCGTAATCGCGACGGCCAACGACAAATTATGGCAAAAGGTCTGTGTTCTTTTGAAAAAGGAGGAGTTTGTTACCGATCCTGATTATGCCACCAATGGAAACAGGGTAAAGAATCAGGAAAAATTAATTCCCATTATTGAATCATGGTTGAAAGAGTATGAAAGCGTGGATGAAGTGGTTGCGCTGCTGGATGGAAACGGCATTCCCTGTTGTAAGGTAAATGAACCGGTTGATTTGATGAAAGACGGGCATTTGATTGCCCGGGGAATGGTTGTTGACCTGGAGGTGCCGGCTATTCCCGCAGGCAGGATCAAATCCCGGGGTGTCGGCATAAAATTCTCCAAAACGCCGGGGAAAATCAAAGCAACACCGGCACTGGGGCAGCATAGTCTGGAGATATTGAAAACTAAAATGGGCTATGATGATAAAAAAATCGCCGACCTGAAAGCAAAAGGAGCTCTCGGCTGAAAAAAATCTGCTTGTCCCGGTGCCACGGGGACGAATAGTTCCTTTAAGATAACATAACAAAAGCTCTCTTCAGAAAAATTCGGATGGAAAACGCAGAGAGCTGCTTTTACCGGTAAATCTGGATTTTTCCCCCGGATGTGCTATTAATTAATCGTATTTTATTTACAATTCCGGATTAATATTAAGCATAGAGAATAACTTTGCGGAGAGAAATCGTATGGGACCGTTGTCGGGAATTCGAGTTATTGAACTGGCCGGGATGGGGCCTGCTCCTTTTTGCGGGATGATGCTTGCCGATATGGGGGCGGAAGTTATTTGCATTAACCGCGCCCGATCCGGAAGACCGGACGAACAGATTATGTTCGAACGGGGGAAAAAAAGTCTGGTCGTGAATTTAAAGCGGCCGGAAGGAGTGCAATTAGTTCTTAAATTCTGTAAAAAAGCCGACGCTCTGATCGAAGGATTTCGTCCCGGCGTAATGGAACGATTGGGGCTGGGACCGGAGGTATGTCTTGCCGTAAATCCTAAACTTGTTTACGGCCGGATAACCGGTTGGGGGCAGGGAGGGCCTCTCAATCAGAAAGCCGGACATGACATCAACTATATATCGGTAGCCGGAGTTTTGCAGGCAATCGGCAGGAAAGCACAACCCCCTATGCCTCCGCTTAACCTGATAGCTGATTTCGGAGGAGGCGGAATGCTGCTGGCTTTCGGAATAGCTTGTGCCCTGCTGGAGGTGCAAAAATCAGGCAAGGGGCAGGTAGTGGATGCCGCCATGATTGACGGATCGGCGCTTTTGATGGCCATGTTTTTGAGCCGGTATTCCGATCCCCGTTTTTCAGGAGAACGCGGGACCAACATATTTGATACCGGAGCACATTTTTATAATGTTTACGAAACGAAAGACGGTAAGTACATATCGGTGGGAGCCATTGAACCGCAATTTTACAAGGCGCTGATTGATAAACTCGGTCTTGATCCCGTCGAATTCGGAAACTATATGGACAGGAACGCCTGGCCGGAATGTAAGGAAAAATTCGCGAGCCTGTTTAAATTGAAAACGCGGGATGAATGGTGTAATCTAATGGGAGATGCAGATGCCTGTTTTACACCCGTTCTTTCGATTCCGGAGGCTTATGAGCATCCGCAGAATCGGGAGCGCAGTACCTACATTAAACTGGATGGAATTATTCAGGCTGCGCCGGCACCGCGGTACAGCCGCACTGAGGCCGTAATCAGCCACGGAATGCATTCTCCGGGACAGGATACGGATGACGTTCTTACCGATTACGGTTTTACCAAGGATGAAATTAAGGCTTTTCTGGAAGCCGGGATACTCTCTGTTGATAAATAAGCATAAATAAAGAGGTAATTTAAAATGACCAAAATATTGACGGAACAAAAAGGATTTGTCACGGTTATCCGGATGAATCTTCCCGAAAGAATGAACTGCCTGCAAAAAGATCTGCAAAATGACCTCAAGGATGCCCTGCGGCAATTTAAAGGCAACGCGGAGAGCCGGGTGGCGATTTTAACCGGCAGCGGCAGGGCCTTCTGCGCCGGCGGCGATCTGGAAGAACTGGGCAGTGCCTTATCTGCTGTTGAATTTTATCAGATAATGAAAGCGAGCGAAGAAATCATTGAACTGATTACGGATACGCCCAAGCCCGTAATTGCCTCAGTGAATGGAGCGGCGGCCGGTGCCGGGTTCAGTATTGCCCTGGCCTGCGATCTGATTGTCGCTTCGACTAATGCTCTGTTTATGCAGGCCTTTGCCAAAGTGGGGCTTATTCCCGATCTTGGTTCGTTTTATTTCCTGCCGCGCGTGGTGGGGATGCACAAAGCCAAGGAACTTATCTGGACGGCAAGACCTGTCCGGGCCGAAGAAGCTTTGCAGATGGGAATCATTAATAAATTGGTTTCTCCGGAAAAGCTTGAGGACGAGGCCATGTCTTTAGCTGATAAACTTGCCGCCGGTCCTCCCTTTGCCATTGGTCTTGCCAAAACACTTTTAGCCAGGAGTTTGACGAGCAATTTACGGGATATGCTGCAATATGAGGGGATGGGACAGGCGATATGCCTTTCGTCTGATGATAATAAAGAAGGTATTCGGGCATTTTACGAAAAAAAAGATCCTGTTTTCCGCGGCAAATAAGCTGCAGAGACGTTGCCGGCAAGATATCTGCCGGGTCGATGGGCAGGTTGTTGAAAAAGGGATCTGTTCTATCGCTCAATTACGTATTCGACTGTTGCTTCCGTCCATTCGGTAGGCTCAATCTGATTGAGCTTTTTAATAAGATCGCTCACAAGCCCGGTGGATTTGGCGTCATAGGCCTGAAACATTCCTTCCTGGAACCCCAGCGGCAGAAGATTTTCCTTTTTTTTTGTGGCAATCAGTTTGATCTTTTCACGGGCGGACTTGTCCTGAAAATCCGGCAGAAACATAGCTTTTAAGCGGACGGTACTTCCCGCCGCCGGAAACTCATAAGCTTTGCCTCCGCTGACTTTGTTTTCCTGCTCGCGGGAGTTGGGGAAGAGAAGAGTTACGGAGCCGTCGGCGGCAACGGAAAAAAGATAAATGTGGCAATCGCTGCTTGTTTCGTAATAAATTTTTACTTCTTCCCCCTCGTGAAGTTTTATTCTGGAAAGATTAATCTTTGCGGAAAGGCCTTTTCCTGCTTCCGGATAAACCGGTTCCACCAGGGCTTTTATCGTGATCCGGTATAAGTTCCGATCCTCTTTGTCCCAGCCCGTATTTAAAACAGCCGTTTCTTTTATTTTACCCCGGACGGCGGCATAAATCAGATCGTCGGCAACCTGGCTGTTGTGCACTACGGTGTGCGATTTCAAAAATATGCCTGTAGCCTGTTCGATGGCTTTCGCCTGAGCGTCGCGTTTTGCTCTTTCCATTACTTCTTTCGGTGTTTCCGCCTCTCCCTGATAGGCCTCACCGGTAGCTGTTACCCAGAGGGGCTTATCGGCGGCGTAAGCGGAAAAAGGAATCACAGCGCACGCCAGAATCGTCAACAGCAGTTTCTTTAAGTTATTCCTACTTGCCATTTGCGGATTTTCCTTTTAATTTTCCTGTCCCGAATAAAAAAAATAAAAATAGAATAATTACCTCACAATCACCAGCGGGAAATCCATGCCCCGTGAATTCACTACCGGAAACTGTGCCTCCTGTTTATATTTCTTTGTAATTTCCGGCAGCTGTTCCTCTATATACCCCATGAGCTTGCGCACAGTTACGGTGTCGCTTCCACCGGCGGCTTTTCCTCTTAATCCTTCCAGCAAGGTATAGGTAAAAACACCATGTCCCAGGTCTTTCACTTCAGCGGCAAACTGGTCTTTGGTCGATGCGGCGACAACATGTGTCCCTGTGGAACGGGAGAGCTGAGAGAGAGCTTTTCTATCCTCGAATCCACGGAAGGCAACAAGGACGGCACCGGACTTGCAGGCATCAACCAGCATGAGGATTTTCTGCGCCCTGATGTTTTTCATCGATGCGGCAATTTCCATAGAAGAAATCCCTTTTGTCTGCACATGCTCTTCGCGTTCGGGATAAGTAAGTTCGTGGGGAAGGAAATACCATACGTCTTTGACATTCTCGCCGTGACCGGCAAGATATATTAGCACGGCATCCTGTGGATTGGTTTCTTCCATCTCTTTAAGTTTTGCCAGAATGCCTTCTTTAGTCGCCTCTTCATCGTAAATTTCGCTGATTTTCACCTTCTTGAAAAGCCGGCTTTCCTGCCGGAAAAAACCGGCAATTCCTTTGGCATCAGGCACGGCATAGTTCAGGTTCAGCGCGGGATTTTTGTATTTATTGATCCCTGCGGCAAAGATATAAAGCGAAACATCCTTGGAAGGTGCCGAAAGCCGGATTGAGATTTCGGAGGGATTGGATTCAGTTCTATCTCTGCTGAACCCAACCGCCCGGAAGGTATTGAGCCCGTCCACCAGTGTGACCGTATAGTCTTTCTCCGTCTTTGCTCCGGTTTCGACAATCTTTACCCCCCGCCGGTCATCGCCCAGCGCCTTACCATTGTGATAAAGCCTTATTTCGTCAAGACCTCCTCCGGTGTCTTTTGCTGCAACTTTGATGGTAATGGTGTCGGTGTTGAATGAAGTATCCGGCTGAGGAGAAACAATGTGTATATCGGGCGGTGATTGGATTCCTTTGCGGACATCGGCCAATCCTTCCGCTTTTTTACCTTGCAGGACGGAGGCGACATATATCGGATTGAAGAATTTTTCGTACAGACTGTCAATGGAAAAAACCCTGTTGCCGAGGCGGACATTGAGATGCTTCGCACCATTTGGTGAGGCGTTGAAATAGCCTTCCGGCGTAATGACAATCCATTCACCATCAACAAAAGTTATGAATTGCGCGATTTCCCGGCCTGCGTTTATATCCCAGAGGCGCAAGGTGCCGTCCATGCTTGTTGAAATAAAACTTCCCGAGTTTAATGAAAAATCCAGGGACTGAATTAATCCGGAATGGCCGGCAAACGTTTTTATCTTTTTACCGCTTCCGGTTTCCCAGAGAATGATATTCTGATCATAGCTTCCGGAAAGGATAAGTTTCCCGTCCCGGGAAAAGGTAAGGGCGCTGATTATGTCTTTGTGACCTTGAAATCTCCCGACGACTTTGCCTCCCTTTATTTCTCTCTTTACGATTTCGTGGTTTTCGTCCTTGCCGCTATATTCACCCGAGAAAAGATATTTACCGTCCGGAGACGGGACAAGAGAAAAAATAGAACTTTTCAAATTACTTTTTCCTGCCTCCCGGCCGGTTTGTACATCCCAGAAGATAATTCCTTTTTTTTCTTCCTGCAGATCATAATCTTCGAAGGCAGCTATGGCATATTTACCGTCGCCGGACAATTTAACAAAATGAATGAAGAGTTTCTCTTGCGATGTCCAGTCGGCTAGCTGACGCAGACTTCTGTTGTTTTCCGCATCCCACAAAATTATTTTCCGGTCATGCGTGGCAAAAAGAAATGTTTTGCTGTCCGGTGCAAAATCTGCAAGTGCCATGCCTTTATCCATAATTTTTCGCAGTTGGCCGTTTTTTAAATCATAGAGGTAACTTCCGAAATCATTGCGCACGAGAGCATGATTTCCGTCTGGACTGAATGCATTGCCCCATACCGCGGTGACTTTCCTATTGGCGGCATCTTGCAAAGTAACGGCTTTGTTCAGCATCCCCCTTTTTTTATCCCAGTAAAGCATCAGCTGGTGCGGAGAGATAATTTCATTTTCCTGAGGAAGAAATCTGCCGGACGTTACAAAATCGACATTGCCGGAATAACGTTGAACTCTCTGCCAGCTTTTCAAATCAACTAAATCGAGGCCCTCTTTGTAAACACTCTCCCCGTAGTAAGCCCTTTCCGAATTGTTGCCGTGAAGAAGAGACTGTCCGTCGGGTGCAAAGGAAACCGGCAGGCGCGCCCCGCCGATTTTCTTCACTTCGTTCCAGTTTCCCGTCTCATAAACGATAACTTCTCCGTAATTGGCCGCTGCCGCGTAATCACCGCGCGGCGAAAAAGCGACGTTATAAAAAGGTTCCGGAAAAGAAACTTCCTTAACAATCTTTCCGTTACCGGAATCAACAACCAATAATTTCCCCGTGCTGTCTATGGTGCTGCCGGGCTTGACAGCAGCGAGTGCCGCAAAAAAATACTTTTCATCCGGTGAGAAGGCAAAAGAAGTGATATGCACCTGACCTTTGATAATTTCATAATTTTTTACCGTTTTTCTTTTGCGGACGTCATAAATTTCAATATTAAAGGCCCGGGTTTTGTAGTTTCTGTCCACAATTTCCACGCCTATGGCGATTTTATTGCCGTCCGGGAAGAAAGCGGCCGCCTTGGCCTCGGGAGCATAACCTTTGGTAATTATTTGCTCATTTCTGTCCAGAACAAATATCTGCTTCTTCTTGGCCATGTCCCAATAGACGAGATCCCGGTAATGGGTGGAGACGGCATGGCGGCCATCAGGAGAAATGGCTATTGTGGCCACGGCTCCCGGTGCTTTGCCGGTGAATTTTCCCAATGCTTTTCCCGTAATCATGTCCCAGAGGTTAAGATTGCCTTTTTCATCGCCGGCAAGGATTTTTTGATTATCCGGAGAAACGGCAAAAGCAGTCATTTTATCGCTCTGACGCAGCGTCCTTATTTCCCTGCCGGTAGCCGCTTCCCATATTTTAATGGTTTTGTCTTCTCCGCCGGAAACAAGATATTTATTGTCGGAAGTAAACAAAACAGATTTTATGGTGCTGGAATGTCCCAGTTGGACAAATATCTCCGGTGCCGGCGGAGTTCCGGCAGGTGCTGTTTTCTGGGCGAAACCAAAATTAGCCGTACAGACAATCAGCATTCCTATAAAAATTTCCAGCTCTAATATTTTCAATATTCTTTTTGGCATGATATTCGTTCTCATCAATAATTGCAGTGACCGTTCGTTAGAAAGTTGTTAATGGATCAGCAGTGTTGTTGTACGATACATAAAATACAGACCGAAACCGATAAGAAATATTCCGGCAATTAAGGAAATAAGTCCAGTAATTTTTTGATTGATGAATTGCCTGCCGAAATGCAGCGCAATGGCCAGGCCTAGTACCCAGGCAAAGCATCCCAGCAAGATTGAAAAGCAGGAAAAAAGGGCGGACAAAGTTGTTGCTGCCGGCTGCGAGGCCAGTAATGCTCCGAAAACACCGGTCCACCAGACAATAGTCAGGGGACTCGCAATAGCCAGGACATAACCCGTCGCAAAAGAGCTTTTAAAGAGCCGCCGCGGAGCCGAAACGGTATTGTCAGGCGGACGAAAAAAATCTTTTCCGCTGACAATGCCGAGATATATCAGGATAACACTGCCGGCAAAACCCAAAACAATTTTCATCAGCGGATTATTTAAAAACGCAGTCAGACCAAAAAATATTAAAATCAGATAAGTTGCATCGGCCGACATTGCCCCGGACCCGGTGAGGAAAGCATTGCGGAATCCCGAGTTCAAACCGCGTTTGATTATCTCCAGGTTGACCGGTCCGATTGGAGCCGCCAGCGTTAGTCCCAGGAGAATATTTTGCAGCAGTGAATATTTTTCCAGAAAAAAAGTCCCTCAGTAATTAATATGGAGAAAACAATATCTTACAAAATTGACGTTGTCAATCGGGTAGGTATAATCTATAATAATCGAAGGTAAGATTCATCGGTCGCATTAAGAAGGCAGAAAAAATGCTGAATGTCCGCAACGGAAGCATGTCAGGCCGGGAGGGGGAAGTATTATGCAGGAGAAAAAATCCACGGATTTAAGCCGACGGTCTTTTTTAAAAATCAGTGCCGGAGCTGCTGCTCTAAATTGCCTGTCTTTGCCTGCTGAGGCGGCAACCGGGACGGAAACACAACTGTCAACTATTATCGACCTTAACTTGTGCGATGGCTGTACCGGAAGAAAAATTCCCGCCTGTGTGGACGCCTGTCGAACCATCAACAAAAATAGAATTCCTCCGGTCGTTGCCAACATTCCCGAACCATGGCCGCGCAAAACCATTGAGGATTGGTCGAAAAAGAAAGATGTTACGGATCGTCTGACGCCGTATAACTTTATCTATGTGCATAAGGCCGAAATAGATATGGCAGGCGGGCCGAAAACTATCTTTGTGCCGCGCCGCTGTATGCATTGTGATAATCCCGCCTGTGCAACGATTTGTCCTTTTTCCGCAAATTCCAAAAAGAAAAACGGTGCCGTCGTAATCGATCAGAATCTCTGCTTCGGCGGAGCGAAATGCAAAGATGTCTGCCCCTGGGAAATCCCCCAGCGTCAATCCGGTGTGGGTATCTACCTTAAGGTGCTGCCCGGTTTTATGGGTAACGGCGTTATGTATAAATGCGATCTTTGCAACGAGCGGCTGAAAGAAGGAAATTTGCCGGGATGCGTGGAAGCCTGCCCCCGCGAGGCGCTGCTGATCGGACGGCGCAGTGATATGGAAAAAATCGCCGGGGAACGCGCCCGTGCGCAAAACGGTTGTATCTATGGGAAAAAAGAAAACGGCGGAACTTCCACTCTTTACATTTCACCGGTGCCTTTCGAACTTCTCAATAAAACGATGGAGAAAAAACCGGGGCAACCGGCTATGCAGCCGGATGTCGTTCGCCGGATGGCCGGCACGGATCCTCTGGGTAAAGCAGTTCTGGCTGCCCCTCTTCTGGGGCTCGCTGCAGCCGGTTTTGCCTATGCCTGCAACCGGTTTTTCCGGCGCAGGGAACAGGTAAAGAAGGAGGAAGGAAATGACTGAGAAAATTATTACCGAAAAAAACCTTGTTATTCGTCACAGCAAGCTGGAATTGATCGAACACTGGGCAATTGCCGTTTCCGGTCTTGTGCTGCTCCTTACCGGTATTTTTGAACTGCCTGTCGGCAAACGCTATTATATCATCACTATCCCCGGCCTGGAATGGTCGGCCGATTTCATTACGTCTCTGTATCTGCACTATTCAGCGGCAATTGTTTTCACGGCGGCGGGAATATTCCATCTGTTTTATCATGGTTGGCGGGGGGAAAAGGGTTTGCTTCCCCGGAAGGGTGATTTTGCGCAGTCTCTTGCCGTTATCAAAAGTCTTTTCGGCTGGGGGGAAGAGCCACCGATGCACAAATATCTGCCGGAACAGCGGCTGGCCTATGTCGGCATGGCCTTTATCATGCTTATGCTGATACTTTCCGGGTTGTTGAAAACATATAAAAACATCTATGCGCCGGATATGTCTCACACGGTTCTCCTCTTCGCCACCTGGATTCACAATATATTTTTTATCCTTTTTTTTCTGGCTTTTGGGGCGCATATGGCGGCGATTGTCTTGAGACCCAACTGGCCGATGGTACGCGGTATTTTCACCGGATCCGTGCGTCTCGATTATGCCCGGCACCGCCATAGTCTGTGGCTTGACGAAATTGAACAGAATCACGCTGCAGGCGAAACAGTTACCGGGCAGTCAGCCATAGCCTGCGGGCCGGACCCGGTATCCACCGATCAACCGGAACTGGGACAGGAAAGCCCGCCGCCTTCAGAGGGTGAAACGGAAAACCGGAAACCGGAGGAGCGGAAAGAGACGGCGGAAACTCAGCCCGGGCAATAAGATTTCCCTGTCTGTTTATTTGGATATGAGAAAAAAATGTTTCATAAGCCAATAGTGCTGTGCTGTGTAAATCGTTGGCAATTGGAAGCGGGTTTGGAAAAATGATTGGTGACCGGGGAAAAACGGAAAAAGACAAATTTTTAAAGCGCTATGGAAAGTACATTTTTATTTTCGTTCTTTTTCTCGGCGTCGGCTCCTTTATATTTTATTTGACCTATAATAATGTCCGGGAGGCCATGATTGAAAACCTCAATGCCAAGCAGATGATTCTCGCCCGGCAGGCCGCCCGGGGCATTGAATCTTTTGTCAATGATCACATTGCCATGCTCCGGCACATGGCTAAAAACAGGCATATTGTGGATTTTGATGAAACCGGGAAAATAATTCTGCATGATTTTTACGCCTCCCATGCCGGAGAATTAAGTATTATTGCCCGGATTGATAAAAAGGGAAATATCCTTCACCCGGAACCGTATGATAAAGGAGCTATCAGTCAGCCGGTAACGGAACTGGAAGTCTTTCGGGAAGTCGAGCGTACCGGTCAGGTTGCGGTCAGCGATGTTTTCATCAACCGGCGTGGTTTCAAGACCATTATTGTTCATGTTCCGGTTTTTCAGGGCAATGTTTTCAACGGAACGCTGGCATTATCTTTTCCTTTTGATTTTATCGCCAGACGTTACGTCGAAGATATACGGATCGGCCAGGATGGTTATGCCTGGGTTATCAGTAAGAAAGGCGTTGAACTGTCCTGCCCTGTACCCGGGCATGTCGGAAATTCCGTTTTCGACAATTGCCGGGATTTTCCCGATATTTTATCTATGGCGGAAAGAATGGTGAAGGGCGAGGAGGGTGTTGCGACTTATCAGTTCAATATGGTCCGGGGAAACGTTATGGAAAAAATGACCAAACAGGCCGTTTTTCTGCCCATCCGCCTCGGAAATAATTTCTGGTCTATCGTTGTTGCTTCTCCGGAAGAGGAAGCAGTGGGAGCATTGCAGGGCTTCCGTAACCGGTTATTGTTGCTTGCCGTTATTTTTGCAATCGGAACGGGATTTTTGTTTTATATATTATTTAAAACCGGAATGCTGACCGATGAAATCAGGCGAAGGCAAAGGACGGAAGATGCGTTACGCGAAAGCGAAGAGAAATACCGGCTGCTTGCGGAAAATGCTTCCGATGTCATCTGGTCGACGGATTTGAATTTTAACTTTGTTTTTGTCAGTCCGTCCATTGAGAAAGTACAGGGATGGACGGCGGAAGAATTTAAATCGTTTCGCCTGCAGAAAATTATGCCGCCGGATTCACTGGCGACGGTTGTAAAAGTCATTGAGGAAGAAAGGTTGCTGGAGAAAGAAGCAGGCGCCGATCCGAAAAGAACCCGCCGGCTGGAGATTGAGGAGTACCGTAAAGACGGGTCAACCGTCTGGGTGGAAGTGATCGCCGGATTTTTGCGCAATAAAGACGGGGAGCCCGTAGGAATTACGGGGATCACGAGAGATATCAGCGAACGCAAACGCGCGGAAGAAGCGTTGCGGCATTCGGAAGAACGTTTTTCCAAAGCCTTTCATATCAGTCCTTCACCTACGATTATCAGCACTCTCGATGACGGCCGTTATATTGATGTGAATGAAAGTTTCCTGCGCATGCTGGGTTATTTACGGGAAGAAATGATCGGACACACGGCTGCCGAGCTCAATGTCTGGGCAAATTACGATGATCGTCAAAAAGCCGGTCAAAAGTTGTCCGCACAGGGCTTCCTGCGGGGAGAATTGCTTCATTTACGCAACAAGTCCGGAGATATACGCTATGTTCTTTTGTCCGCTGAAATCATAAAACTGAATAATGAAAAATATGTCCTTTCCATATTTTACGACATTACCGATCAGCGGAAGCTGGAAAACCAGCTTCGCCAGAACCAGAAAATGGAGGCCATCGGCACACTGGCCGGAGGGATTGCGCACGATTTCAATAATATTCTGAGCGCCGTCATTGGCTACACGGAAATGGCGCAGGGAGAAGCGGATGCAGGCGAACATCTCCGGCATTACCTCGAACAGATTCATAAAGCCGGCGAACGGGCCCGGGATCTGGTAAGACAGATTCTTGCCTTCAGCCGCAGGCACGAGCAGGAGCGTGAACCGGTGATGATTGCACCTATTATCAAGGAAGGGATAAAGCTGCTTAGATCATCGCTTCCTTCCACCATTCAAATTGTCCGCAGTATTACAACAACGCCGACACTGATTCTCGCCGATCCTACACAGATTCATCAGGTTCTGATGAATCTGTGTACCAATGCCGCCCATGCGATGCGGGAAAAAGGAGGGATCCTGGATATTCAACTGAAAAAAGAAAAGGTTGTTGCGGCCAGGGCGCTTCATCCTTTTGATCTCAAGGCGGGAGAATATGTGAGATTGACGGTCAGTGATACGGGACGCGGAATTGATCCGGCTATTATGGAAAGAATATTCGATCCCTTTTTTACCACTAAAGGTCCGGGGGAAGGCACGGGTCTGGGACTATCCGTTGTATACGGAATTGTGCGGGATCACGGCGGTGCCATTGATGTAGAAAGTGAACCCGGCCGAGGAACGACAGTCAGTGTCTATTTCCCGTTCAAGGATACGGGAGAACCGCTTTTGGAACAATTTACGGAAACGGCTTTGGGAGGGAATGAAAGAATTCTCTTTGTTGATGATGAGCCTGCGCTTGTTGAACTGGGGGGTATTATGCTTTCTTCTCTGGGCTATCGTGTTACATCCGGCACAAATAGCAGTGAAGCACTTAAGATATTTCGTGCCGGTGCGCGCGATTTTAATCTGGTGATCACGGATATGACCATGCCGGACATGAGGGGCGATGAACTGGCCCGGGAAATTCTCAAAATACGTCCGGATATTCCCATTATCCTCTGCAGTGGTTTCAGTGATATGATTTCGGAAGAAAAAGCGCGGGAACTGGGTATTCGCCGCTTTATTATGAAACCTTTTCTTAAAAAGGAAATGGCTCAGGCGATTCGGGAAGTTCTGGATGGCGAGTTGCGTCAGAATAAGGATCTTTAGAATGCAGTAATGCATCTGTAGGATAATTTGTCTTGAATTTATAAGTTAATAAGGAGGCGGAAATGAAAGTAATAATGATGATTATCACGGCTGTTTTTTTATTAACAAGTCCGGCTCTGTCCGATAATTCATTTAAAGATACGGCCAAAAAAATCCAGCGCGATGTCAAAGAAGGCGTCCAGGAAGCCGGCAGGGATATAAAGAAGTTCGGAAAGGAAACTGGTGACGCTGTTAAAAAAGATTCTCAAGAGGCCGGCGAGAAGATGAGACAGGATGCCAAAGAAGCTGCTCGGGATGCAAAAAAGGCAGGTCGGGGTATTGGAGATTGGTTTCGTGATTTCGGGCGCAATATTAAGAAATTTTTTATGGGAGATTAGGTTGCGTTGTCATTTGGTTTGCTGATTTATTTTCCGGCAATCGGTGCCGTATATTCGTCTTATGCCCGGGTGTACGAAGACCCGGTGATTACTCGTTATTTTACTGCCTGAATAACAGGAACAGAATTGACTTGATAAAATGTCTTCAGAGTTGTAAAAATTCCGCAATTAAAAAATGGGAGGCCTGAAGTGTACTGGGAAAAAGATGTGGAAACAATTGACCGGAAAAAACTGGAAGAATTTCAACTCGTCGGATTGAAAAATACCCTGGTCAAAGCCGGGAAATCTTATTATTACGATAAAATATTTAAAGAAAAAAAAATTAATGCGGATTCGGTTAAATCTCTGCATGACATTCAGAAAATCCCCTTTACGACAAAAGATGATTTACGTGAAAATTGGCCCTATGGCTTTATCGCCGTATCTAAGGACGAGCTTGTCCGGATGCATTCGTCTTCCGGCACTACCGGCAGAGCTACCGTAGTATTTCATACCGCTGCCGATATTGCCGCCTGGACTGATCTTCTGGCGCGCAGTGTTTATATGGCCGGTCTTAGGAAAAGCGACGTTTTTCAGAATATGATGACTTACGGTCTTTTTACCGGAGGCTTGGGTTTTCATTATGCCGTGGAAAAAATCGGTGCGCTGGTTATTCCGGCGGGAGCAGGCAACTCGAAACGCCAGATTCAGCTGATGATGGATTTTGCCACAACCGCAGTCCATGTGATTCCCAGCTACGCCCTGCATCTTTCCACGGTGTTTTCCGATCTTCATCTTGATCCGCGCAAAGATACCAAAGTTCGGATTGCTTTTGTCGGAGCGGAACCGCATACGGAAAAAATGCGCAGGAAAATCGAAGAAATTTACGGCTATAAAGCTTTTAATTCTTACGGCTTGTCGGAAATGAACGGTCCGGGAGTGGCTTTTGAGTGTCCCTGCCAGGACGGCATGCATATCTGGGAAGACAATTTTCTTGTGGAAATAATTAATCCCCGGACACTCGCACCGGTTGCCGACGGAGAAGAAGGCGAACTTGTGCTGACGACTCTGAAGCGGGAGGGCATGCCTCTTCTGCGCTACCGGACAAAGGATTTAACCCGGATAATTCCCGAACCATGCAGCTGCGGCCGTACACACCGCCGGATTGAACGGATCAAAGGCCGGACCGATGATATGCTGATTCTCAAAGGGGTTAATATATTCCCCATGCAGATCGAAAAGAAACTCATGGAAATTCCCGGTGTGGGTACTAACTTCCTGATTATTCTGGAGCGGAAAGAATTTAACGATTCCATGATGGTGAAAGTGGAAGTAAACAGGGAGTTGTTTTCCGGTGAATTGAAGCAATTGGAAGCGCTGCGCAGGAAGATAGTGGAAGAATTGAAAAGCGAAATCCTGATTACGCCCCAAATTGATCTGGTTGAACCCGACAGCATTCCCAAGGGAGAAGGGAAGGCGGTACGGGTTATCGATAACCGCAAAGATTGAGGTGATGATGCGCTAAAATGCTCATATGCGAAGTAAATCCGGCGAATGCCGGATGCGTTTCGTGTCGCTGCGGCGTACGCAAAAGTACGCCTCACTCCGCGAAACTTGCGCGTCTTGCCTCTGAGGCATTTTAGTCATCATCAAAAATTAGTTGCAGGGATTTTAAAATCACATAATTAATGATGCTCAATCCAGGAGAAGACTATGGTTGCTTATCAACTGTCCATTTTTGCAGAGAATAAACCGGGGAAGCTGGCTTCCGTCACCTCTGTGCTGGCCAGGGAAAATATCAGCATCCGGGCGACGACGATATCGACCTCGGATACTTTCGGTGTTGTTAATCTGATTGTTGATGACCCTAAGCGGGCGGAGGCTGCGCTTTCCAAAGCGGGAATGACCGTGCATCTGCGGGGAGTTCTGGCCGTCCTTATTCCCGACAAACCGGGCGGACTCGACAGCCTTACTCAGTTGCTTTACCGCGAGTCCGTCAATATCAACAATGCCTACGGCTTTGTTCTGGAGAGTTCTAAAAAAGCGGTGTTTGTCGTGGATGTGGATCAAATGGAAAAAACGGAGAAACTCCTGGAAAAGCACGGGTTCCAGACGCTGGACACAAAAGCGCTTTCGGCGATGGAACCGTCACTCGGCGCAAAATAACCGGTAAAGAAAATAAACTCATCTTGAATTTCCAAACGGCCTGTTGCCCGAAAGGCCTTTGGAGTTGATATCGCCTGAGGGTGGCGTGTTTTTTCTTAAGAGCCTAATTCCAGATAGCCCTGGATCAACTGTATCATTAAATCCGCATTTTTCCGCGCTCCGGCGAGAATTGCCTCCAAACTCAGAGGTTTTTCCGTAAGCCCGTTGCCGTAATTATCAATAGAACAGGCCGAAGCATAAGGCAGATCGAGCTCCTGTGCAATTACCGCCTCCGAGGCCATCGTCATGCCCACCAGATCCGCATAATTCGCCATCATACGGATTTCCGCTTTTGTTTCCAGGCGCGGTCCGATCGTCTGCCAGTAAGTTCCCTGCTGTATTACCGGAACTCCACGGTTACCGGCCGCGGTAATCAGCTTCCGCCGTACTTTGTCATTAAGTGACGGGGTAATATGAACGGCTTTGTTTTGATGAACGGCGGGAGCGGCCGCAAGCAGAATAAAATCATCCGGAATTACAATCATTCCGGGATGCAAATTACTTTTTAATGAGCCGGTGGAGTTGATTCCCACTACTTCCGCTGCACCCAGATCCAAAAGTGCCTTTAAATTGGCGCGGGAATTGATCGAATGCGGCAGAATATGATTTGCGGGATCATTGCCGTGCCGGGGAATCAGGGCTATTTTATCGTTTACGAAGGCAAATGATTTCCCAAACTCGTTTTCTATTGCAACATTCCGGCAGTTTTTCAGCAAATTACTTTTTTCCACTATTATCGTGCCGGAAATTACTCCCAGAAGAGCCATAATTCCTCCTTGTTTTTTTAAGAGATATGTCCCAGTTTGTTATTACCGTATAAATCTTAAGTATCTGCTGCCGGTTAAAGACGGATAAGTAATATAAAACAATTGCTTGTTTGGCAATCAAAAAGTTCCGTCAAATAGCGGTTGACTTTTTTCTCGCTGATATGACATAAAATTACCCTACCTGAAGAGAAGGAGGTACAGGAAATGAGTAATCAGTATATAACCGCAGCTACCGACGATAACTTTGCCGCCGAGGTATTAAAAAGCACTAAACCGGTGCTGGTTGATTTCTGGGCACCCTGGTGCGGTCCCTGCAAAGCTATCGGCCCGATTGTGGAAGAGTTGGCGGAACAGTTTAAGGACGGCGTGAAAGTCATGAAGCTGAATGTTGATGACAGTCAGAAAACGGCAATTAACTTTAATGTGCGCAGCATTCCCACTCTTATTCTTTTTAAGGACGGGCAAGCTGTAGATACAATAGTCGGCCTTGTTCCCAAAGAAAAACTGGAAAACCTGGTCAGGAAGGCTCTGTAGGCAGTGATGGCGGGAAAGAGAATAAAATCCGGGGTAATTTTTCTTGTATTGCTTCTCCTGTGCTGCATCAGCGCTTGTTCCCTGTTTCGCAGGGATCCCATGGTCAAAAATGTGCCGGAGGCTCTTTATGCCCGTGGCGCCTCTGAATTTCAGGATGGTTATTACAAAAAGGCCCGGGAATATTTTACAAGATTGAAAGATGAACATCCCCTGCATTCTCTGGCTATACTGGCCGAACTGGGTATTGCCGACTCATTTTTTACCGATAAACAGTATATGGAAGCGGAAAATGCTTATAATGAATTCCTCAACATGCATCCGAATAATGAGAATATCCCCTATGTCCTTTATCAGCTGGGGATGTGTCATTATAACCTTAAAGGGACAATTGACCGCGATCAAACGGAAACCATAAAAGCCAGAATAGAATTTGAACGGCTGATAACCCGTTTTCCGGACAGCAAGTTTTCCGTGGCGGCCGGAAAATTGTTGCGCGAATGCAAGCAGGAAATTGCCGAACAGGAGTTTTATGTTGGCCGGTTCTATTTCAAACAGAAAAAATATCAGGCCGCGCTGGGCCGGTTTGAAAATATTGCACGGAATTATGCCAACATCGGCCTTGATTATAAAATAGAATACTATATCAATGAAACTAAAAGAAAGCTTGCCGAAGAAGAAAAAGTAAAAAAGGATGCCGGGGAAAAGCAGAAGAAAAAACCTTAAAAAATTGCCCCTCTAAAGCCGAATAACGTCAATCCCGTAAATTCCGCAAAACGTATTACCGTCAGCCGGATGATTGTTTCCCCAGTTTGATCCGGCGAATAATTTCCTGTCTTCTGTTTTCAGCATTTTCTGCAGTATCGATTTTAAAATGCCGGTCCGCCGGTATTTCATTGATTTCATCAAAATCTTTTTTTTGTGCCGCATATATTTCCCAGCGGCCGTCCGAGGCGTTGTCTTTTTCCCGTGCTCTCTTATCCAGCCGCATTTTGATGATTTCATCGCGGCAGATGCATTCGATCATGTAAAAAGGGACACCAAGATTACGGGAAAGCTCCACAGCCTCCTGACGTTCGGTGCGGCTTTTAAATGAAGCATCAATAATGACCGGTTTGCCCGCCTTAATCATTGCTGCGGCCAGTTCGTAAGCTTTGCCGTAAGTACGGCGGGAAACATCAGCGGAGTAAATCTCCTCACCAAACCCTACATGATGCCGGTCCGTGGGGTTGATATTCAAGAGTTCTTTGCGCAGAACGTCGGTACGGATTATCTCGGCCCGGAGGCTTGCGGCTAAGTGACGCGCCTGGTAACTTTTTCCCGATCCCATGAGTCCGGCGGTTAAAATCAGGGCCGGATTCTCCAGACAAACGGCGTATTGATAAGCCAGATCAAAGTAACGGCCGGCGGTTTTAGTGATTTCAGCCCGTTCATCCGCCGGAATATCTTTTTGATCAAGCCGGAAACTTATTACCTTGCCCCGGACATAGGCATAATAACAGCGGTAGAAATTGAGCAAGTGCGGCAGGTCGGTGTCTTTTGCATATTGAAGATAAGATTTTACAAAAAATTCGGCCTGCTTGGGGTAGCCGTTGAAATCAAGATCCATGGTTAAAAAAGCAACTTCGGCGGCAACATCAGCGAAACGGAAACGTTCATTAAATTCAATACAGTCAAAAATAATTATTTCATCATTGTCCACACAGATGTGTTCCAGATGCAAATCGCCATGGCAATCGCGGATTTTTGAATCGGTCACTCTTCTTTCCAGTAATGTTTTTTTCTCCGTGAGAAATTTACTCACGTAATCTTTGATAAAAACATACTGATAAGCGGGAATGGTTGTATTTATATATTTTTCAGTCTGGGTGAAGTTTTCTTCAGAATTATGGCGGATAGTGGCAAGGCTGCCCATTTCGTTGATGCGTTCCCCCGTTTCCGCAACTTGGTGAAAGGCGGCGATTTTGCGGGCTACGTCAGCTATTATTTTTTCATTGGCCAGGCCGCGGGAGAGCAATGTTTTCAACATATTGTCGAGCGGCAATTTTTTCATCCGGACGGCATAATCAATAACTTTCCCTTCAGAGCTGAAGATGATGTTTCCTTCCGGATTCTGTGCCAGAGGGACAACGTCAAGATAGATGCCGGGGGCAAGGCGTTTATTTAAGCGCAGTTCTTCGCCGCAGTAAAACTTCCTTTTTGCCAGGTCGGTGAAATCAAGAAAACCGAAATTAACCGGTTTTTTTATTTTATAGACGACATCCCCGGCAATAAACACATAAGAAATATGAGTTTGTACGAGTTCGACGGAAGCGGGTTTATGCGGGTAGGAGCCCGGGTTGTTCATAAAAGTAAGTAGTTCGGGATGAGTCATAAAATTTCTCCAGTAGGTCAATATGCCGATAGATATGTGTAAATCTAAACAAACATAAATAGATAATCAAGATAAAAATATATTTATCCTTGTGCTTCCCGGCTATTCATGCTTTGCTTAATCAATATCAATTCCGGGATGAATAAATGTTTAAAAAACTGCGCAATTTGGCGACAACAAAACTGGCCGGCAAAATTTTATGCCGGATAGTGCATTTCTATTGTGCAACTTTTCGCCTGACGGTCGTGAATGAAAATGAATGGCTAAATGATCTGGAGCAAGGAAGGCGTGTTATACTTTGTGCCTGGCATCAACAATTCTTTTCCGTTATTCGTCACTTTAAAAGGTATAAAAAGTATTTTCCAAGTCTCATGATCTCTCAGAGCCGCGACGGCGAAATCATCGCCAATATTGCCGAACAGACCGGCTGGCACACTGTTCGTGGTTCTTCTTCCCGCGACGGCGGAGTCGCCCTTAAGGAAATGGTGGCGAGGTTAACCAAGCCCGGTCATGGTCTGGCTGGTCATATTCTGGATGGGCCCCGTGGTCCTGCCGGTGTGGTCAAATCCGGTATAATCAGTATGGCTCAGGCAACAGGGGCGGTTATTGTGCCCATTTTTGTGAAGGCGGAAAAGGCGTGGTATTTTCACAGCTGGGATAAGTTTATGCTCCCTAAACCGTTTTCTCGAGTGATCATTAATTTCGGAGAAAGAATTCACCTGCCGCCGCTGCAATCAGCATCTGATTTCGAAGATCAGAGACTGATGCTGCAGACAATCATGCAGCCGTATCTCGAGCCCTGAAAAAAAATCATCCGGAACTTTAAAACAATTTCTGCATAAGGAAGCTTTATCTTCCTTATACACGGTTAATTTCAGTATTCTGAAATTAAGGCACCGGAAAGAAATATGCCCCAGAAGTTTAGTTTGGCGCAGAGACTATTCCACCGGGAATTGCGGGGAAAAAGCTGTTAGCTGTGCTCGTTGAAAAAATCTTCCACTTTTTTGAAATTTTCATCCACTATCTTTTTATAATCTTCACAGCCTTTTTTGTATGACTTCATCCATTCGGCGACAGCCTTTTTGCCTTCTTCGGGGAACATAGGTGTTTTTTCCCAAAATTTATTGATCACCCGTTCCATCTGGTCATGCAATGTCTTCATTGCATTAAAATTATTATCAAAAGCAGTCTTATTGAAGGCGATCATTTGTTTGGCGATTTGTTTTGTATCCATTGCATCCTCCAGAATACATTTTCCGGATTATTATTTTTTCCCGGATTTTGGTGTTTCTTCCTTTTCCGCTTTGGCGAAATAATCGTTTACTTTTTTGTAGCTTTCATCGGCTGCGGATTTGAAGTCTTCACGGCCTTTTTTATAGGCGCGTACCCAGTCATTGATGGCCTTCTTTCCGTCTTCCGGAAACCAGGGGGCTTTATCTAAAAAGCGAAAGACAAGTTTTTCCGTTTGATCCTGCAGGATTGTCATGGCGTTGAAAGTGTTGTCAAATGCCGCCTTGTTAAAATCCATCATTTGTTTGGCAATTTGTTTTTGATCCATCGTGTAACCTCCTTTCGAGCATTTGCTTTCGGTTTCCGGTTTTTTTTCGCTGTGTTGGCTTGTTTAATGATACATTTATCAACAGCGTTGGCTGTTGCTGAATTTTCATGATTTTTATGAATCAGCATGTGAAATTAAGTATATGATATAATAAATACAAAAAAACATCAACCCCGAAAACACAGTCATTCCGGTAATTAATACAACAGACCCTATTGGTGCAGCCATTTGGTGACGAGCTTCATTTCATTTTCGTCCCAGCGGGGTGAATAGTGAATGGAGAGAAATTCATTATAAAGTTCGTCAATTATTCCGGCGGCATTTTCGATAAGGTAAATCCTCTCCAGCAGTTTTCCGGATTGATCTTCTGACGTCTCCTGCCATTCCGCCGGAGGAAGTTTTAAAGACTGGAAATGGAAATTGTCCGCTTTCAGCGTGAATTCCCATTCGTTTTGATCGGCAATGAGGCGAATTCCCGCTTCGGTGACTTTTTTACCTTGCCGTATGGCTTCCTTGCCTTCGGTGAGCTCGGAATGAATTCCATGGCAGGCGACACCCTGCGAATATTCGCCTTCACCGGCCGCAAGGGCAATTCTCCTTGCAAAATTGAGCTCGACTTCATTGCCGCGAGGCAGGCTTATTCTGCCGTTGCGTTCTTCCGATTTAAACCAGAGCCAGGTCATAAACTCGCGGCCGACAAGAGCCTCCTCTGCCTGCTTTGCAGATCCTGCGGCAACATTTTTTGCAACGAGCTCATGATCCTGAGGCAATTTGCGGGTAAGTCCCAGAGAAAAAGTTTTTTTAAATAAATCAATAAAGTCATCCGTTATTTTGTCGGAAAGTGAAGAAAAATAAACTGTATTTTTCCCCAATGCCCAGCAGACATCATAAAAGGACGGCACCGGGTCAAGCCGGGAAAGAAGTTCCAGCTTTACTTTGTCTTTAATGCCGTCGGCCATCTGCTTGTGAATACGGGTTTTACCGGTTTGGGCGAGAAATTGCCGCTCTTCCTCCAAAATTTTGATCTTCAGCAGTTTAGGTGGAATTATTTTACGATCGATGCGCAGGGAAAAGATGAGATAGTTCCCCAGTGCATAACTGGCTTTATCAAAATCAGCATCCAAAATATCCATTACGGAGACCCAGCCCGATCGTTTTTCTTCAGCAGATTTTAGTGTTTCCCGGAAAGAATTGGCTTTAATCCGGCTTTCAACAAAATTTAAAAACGCTTTTGGCAATGGACCTGTTACATGAAATCGTGCAAAAGAAAAATTGCCTTTAAGTAAACCCATAGTAAGCACCTCACATGAGGCTACATGTATATTATAAAGCATGTGTCTGTCAAGAATTTATGATTCGAAATTATCTTGCAAAATCAAACGGTTTACGAATGAACAAGCGAAATATTTATCCATAGACAGCGGCTTTTTTTTATGTTAGTGAGCTTCATATTTTTGGGTGAAAAAAGATGAAAATTCGTAAAGTCGGCATTGTCGCCAACGCAGAAAAAGAAAAAATTGCCGAGTACGCCAAGTCATTAAAAGAGTGGCTGGAGGAAAGGGGTATCGAGGTATTTGTCGAAGCGGAGATTGCCGCTAAAATAGGTATCCGAGGAGGACTCGCCTGGAACGGGCTTGCCCGGGAGGTACAGCTTGTTGCCGTGCTGGGTGGTGATGGGACAATGCTCCGGACGGCGCGCAATGTGGCTAAATATAATGTTTCCATCGTCGGCATTAATATGGGCAGCTTCGGATATCTGACCGAAGTCAATCTCAACGAAATGCATTCGGCGCTGGAATTGATTTTGAAAGGTAATTTCCTCACTGAAAAGAGGATGATGCTCGATGTATCAATTACCCGCGGCAAGGAGATTACCGCTACCGGTACAGTTTTAAACGATATTGTGATCAACCGGGGCAATCTTTCCCGGATAGTGGAGATGGAAACAACTATTAATAATAAATATCTGACCACATATAAGGCGGACGGGCTCATTATTTCCACGCCTACCGGCTCAACCGCTTATTCGCTCTCCGCCGGTGGTCCTATCGTCTATCCGGAAAAGGATTTAATTATTATTAATCCAATTTGTCCGCATACCTTGACCAACCGTCCGATAATTTTTCCAGAAGATTCGGATTTGCATGTACGGGTCTGGTCCAAGGGAAAGGGTGCTACTGTAACGCTGGACGGGCAGGAATCATATCAGGTCAGATCAGGCGATGGTATTGCCATAAAAAAATCGAAGCACATAACCAAGCTTGTTCTTTCGCCGCACCGGAGCTACTGGGAAATTCTGCGTTCCAAGTTGGGCTGGGGCGGTCTACCCTCAGGAGCTAAAAGACGAAAAAATGCTTAATGACTTGAGCATTAAAAATTTCGCCATTATCGATGAACTTCATGTTTCATTCAATGGCGGTCTCACCGTTATTTCCGGGGAAACAGGCGCCGGTAAATCAATTCTTATCGGTGCCGTAAGTCTGCTTTTGGGCGACAGGGCTTCCGCCGAAATGATCAGGACACAGGCGGATGAGGCAATGGTGGAGGCGCTCTTTGATATTGCTTCCAATAAAGTCTTGAAGAAAAAAATTCAGGAAATGGGATTGGAAGAAGGGGATGAGCTTGTTATCCGGAGGATTATTTCCCGTACCGGTAAAAACAAAGTGCTTATCAACTCTCAAATGGCGACATTGGCCAATCTGGCAGCAATCAGCGAGTCACTGATTAATATCTGCGGACAGCATGAGCATCAGGTTATTCTCGATGCGGAAAACCACATCGACATATTGGATGAGTTTGGCGGTTGCCTGCCGTTGCGGGCGGTTTATGCAGAAACATATAATCGGTTTCAGCAGATAAAATTGCAAAAGGAAAAATTGGAAAGCCTGCGGCGAAGCAAGGAAGAAAAAATTGATTTAATTAAATTTCAGTTAAAGGAAATCGCCGATATTGATCCGCAGCCTGATGAAGACAGAATTTTAAGCGAAGAAAAAAAAGTTCTTGCCAATGCCCGGAAACTCAATGAGTATGCCGGAGAAGCTTATGATTTGCTTTACGGAGAAGCCGGTTCGGCAGTGGAAAGGATAAAAGAGGCGCAATCCCGGGTAAAAGAGATAAAGAAAATTGATGCGAATCTGCAATTATCGGAAGCAGATATTGAAAGCTGTTTTTTTACTTTGCAGGAAACGGCATTGCTGTTGCGCGATTACGGTAAAAAACTTTTCTTTGATCCGGAAAGACTTGCCGGAATTGATGAGCGCCTGGAAATGATAAACCGGCTGAAGCGCAAACACGGGGGATCACTTTCGACCGTATTGATGAGGCAGCAGGCGATGGAAAAAGAGCTTGCGGAAGTCTCTTCTGTTGAAGAAGAGTTAAATAAACTGGTGCAGGAAGAGATAAAAATTAAAGCAAGACTGTACGAAAATGCACAAAATCTTTCGCAACTGCGCAAGCGGTCGGCGGAAAAATTGCAGAAAGCCGTAAACAGGGAAATTCATGCTTTAAATATGCCGCATGCATCTTTTGAAATTAATTTTGCTGTCTGCGCCGCCGGAGGGAAGACATGTTCTTTTGGTGCCCGCGGCGGCGATGAACTGGAATTTTATCTTACGGCCAATGTCGGTGAGGAGACAAAACCCCTGCATAAGATTGCATCGGGCGGCGAGCTTTCCAGAATCGTCCTGGCCTTGAAGAATGTGCTGGCGCATACCGGTTCCGTAGATACGATTGTTTTTGATGAGGTGGACAGCGGTATTGGCGGAGCTACGGCGGAGATCGTCGGCCGTAAGCTGAAAGATGTTTCTGGCAGCCATCAGGTTATTTGCATTACCCATCTGCCGCAGATTGCCTGTTATGCAGATAATCATTTACACGTGGCTAAAAAAATTGCCGGCGGCCGCACCACCACCACCGTTTTTAAACTCGATGACGAACAAAAGGTGGAGGAAATCAGCCGTATGCTGGGTGGCGTGGATTTAACTGAAACAACAAGGGATCATGCCCGGGAAATGCTTTCAGGCGCCAAAATATCCGTTTCAGATAATGGGGAGGACAAGAGAAATGCTGAGAAAAGCGCGCATCGGTGACGTAAAGACCATTCATCGTCTGATAAATTTATCGGCCGGTAAAGGTGAAATGTTGTCGCGTTCCTTGATGGATATATATAATTCCCTGCGGGATTTCTTCGTCTATTACGATACCGATGACACATCAATAATCGGCATCTGTGCAATGAATATCATCTGGGAAAATCTTGCGGAAGTCCGGTCGCTTTATGTTGACGAAAATTACCGGAAAAGAGGTATCGGCAGACAACTTGTCGAAGCCTGTATTTCCGAGGCGATTACGCTGGAGCTTTTCAAAATTTTTACACTAACCTACAAGAAGGATTTTTTTTCCAGGGTTGGATTTAAAGAAGTAGACCGTACAACCTTGCCGGAAAAAATCTGGTCGGATTGTTTCCGGTGTTCCAAATATCCCGATTATTGTGATGAAGTGGCAATGATTGTGGAATTATGAACTTCCGGTACCGTTTTTTTATCTTAATATTAATAATCGGAATTTTGGCCGGATGTGCTACGAAACCTCCCTTAGTTTGGCAGCCGCCCGCAGAATCGCTGACTCTCGTTGATTCCGTCGATATTGATTTTGTCGATGATCTCGATATTGATTCCCTCAATTTAGCTATTGAACGGAGTCTTCACTATTATGAAGTCTCCGGTAATAACCGTTTTTATCGCCTGGCCGATAGGCTGGTGAGTGCAGGGCAGATGAAAGAATCTCTGCTCACGTTTCGTCAAATTATTAAAAGAGGCGGCAGTATTGCTGATAAAAAAAGCGAGATCAGGCGAAATTTTGATGTTTACCGGGCGGCAGGGCAGGACGGTAATGGAGGAGTGTTATTTACCGGCTATTATGTTCCCCTGCTTAACGGATCACTGACACGGACGGAAAAATATAAATATCCTATTTATAAAACGCCTCCGGAGCTTGTTGCCCGGAAAAGCGGCACCTATTACAGCCGTAAAGAAATTGATGCCGGGGGGATTTTGCGGGATAAGAATCTGGAGATGATCTGGGTTGACGATCCCGTGGAATTGTTTTTTTTGCATATTCAGGGTTCCGGAGAAATAAAACTGGAAAACGGAACTGTTTTAACGGTGAGTGCCGCCGGCACAAACGGCAGGCAGTACCGAAGTATTGCCTCGTACATGTTGGAAAAGGGTATCATCGGCATCCGGGAATCATCCAATCGTAATATCAAAAAACTGCTGAAAGAAAAGAAAGACGAGGACCTTTATGAAATCCTGGGCTATAATGAAAGATATATTTTCTTTCATTTTGTAGCCGATCCTACCGGTTCGTTGGGTGAACCGGTCACCACGGGCAGAACGATTGCTACTGATCCTGATATATTTCCCCCGGGGGCTTTATCTTTTATACGTTTGCGCCGACCTGTTCTTGATGGGCAAGGAAAGCTTACCAATCAACGCATATATTTTTCCCGTTTTGTTCTCAATCAGGATAAGGGATCGGCAATCAAGGGTCCGGGCCGGGTTGACCTTTTCTGCGGGTTTGGAGAAACAGCGGAGTCTGTCGCCGGAACGCTCAAGGAAAGGGGTGAACTTTATTTCCTGGTCAAGAAATAAATTTTATTCCGTCCGGTTTTAATTTTTCCTGAATAAAGCAGCGGGGATCTTCCGCCAGATAGTCACCGCTGTAGGCCAGTGCCCGCCCGCGGCAGCCGCCGCAAATCGTTTTATACTTACAAGTTTGGCAAGCACCTTTTAAAAGATCTTCCCGCTTTCGCAGATGCTGAAATACCGGTGCCTCACGGTAGATTTTGCCGAAACCGGCATTTCTAATGTTCCCGGCATTGATTTCCACAAAAGGACAGGGCCAGACATCGCCATTGGCTTTAATGTAAACAAAACCCCTTCCGGCCGCGCAGCCATGGAATAAATTGCCGGCCAGCTTCAGCAATTTTTCCCCGCGGATGCCGTTTTTTTCCAGAAGATAAGGCCAGTACTGGGGGCCGGCGACCGGCTCAATAATGGTTTTTGCGTTTTTTTGCTTATCGGCGATAAGTTCGCTTAAATATTTATTGGCACTTTTCTTTAAAGTGGCTTTTTCAATCTTCTCTCCGCGACCGACGGCGACGAGCTGATACATCAGCATGATTCCGGCACCGCAGTCATCGGCAAAATCGATGAGATCCGGCAGGTGGGGCATGTTATATTCCATTGCCGTTGTATTAATTTGCAGCAGAATCCCCGCTTTTTTTGTTGCTTCAATAGCCCGGAGCGCCAGGTCAAAAGCGCCGGATCTGTTTCTTACGAAATCATGAGTTTGCGGATCGGCGGCATCAATACTTATGGCATTGCAGACTACTCCGTGGTCTTTCAGTTTAAAAGCCGTTTCTTCGTCAATCAGAGTGCCGTTGGTGGCGATAATATTGGCCAGACCGGCTTTTTGGGAATGCCGCAGCAGGCTGAAAATATCCGGCCGGACCAGCGGTTCTCCGCCGGTGTAAATTAACGTCCGGAAGTCGCTTTCCGCCGCCAGCATGTCAATGAGCTTTTTACCTTCATCGGTCGTGAGCTCGTCCGGGGAGGGCTTGCCGCTTGTGGCATGACAGTGAATGCAGCGTAAATTGCAGGCGCCGGTTACTTCCCATGCCGGGTGTCCGGGATAGCCGATGCAACCCATGCCCCAGGCGCCGTTCGAAACCGGTATTGATTGGAAGCTATGACGGAGCAACCACCCCGGAAAACGGCTCCACCGGTTAAGATAGCCCATGAAAAGAGCGCTGCCCAGTTGTCTTGCCAAAAGAGAAAGAGGGTTATAAAATGCTTTGACTTTAGTCATAAGATGTATACCAGGATAAAAGAGAGAGATGTTCCCAGATTGACGGCGATATTCAGGCCGCATAAGATTTCCAGCTTTTTACGGTTTTCATATTTACCGGCGAGCATCATAAATATAATAAATAAAGAAATAATTAAAAAAGGCAGATAAAAGTAAATGACTTGGGAAGGAATGCCCATAAGCGGTGACACCATCATGGCCAAAGAGGCGAGGATGGATAAAAAAACATATATGAGCATGCCGTTTTTTTTACCGGCGCGATTGAGCAAATTTCTTTTACCGGTTGCTTTGTCCGCTTCGTAGTCGGGAAATTCATTCAATAAAATGACATTGAAAATGGTAAGTCCGATCGGTATCCCCAGCCAGTGAATGACGGGGATTATGTTGGCGGTTTGGATATAATAGGCCGAGGCGACAGTCAACCAGCCGTAACAGAATCCTATAAACAGTTCGCCGAATCCGCGTTCCACCAGACGTACTGGTTTTGTTGAGTAAAAAAAACCAGGGAAAGCCCCCAGACAACCAAGAAGCAATGTATAAGAACCGGTCTGCAAATAGAATTGCAGGATTAATCCGATGGCAGCGGCCAGAAAAAACGATATAATACTTGTCCACAGAGGCACTGACCGGGGCAGTTGTCCTTTGGGAATTACGCCGGAACCACCGGCAAAATTGCTTTTATAGTAACGCTGAGAAAGTTCGTCTTCCCGGTAATCAAAATATTCTCCCGCGTGATAAGTGGAAAGCATGATCAAAATTACGGCCAGAACGCCCAGTGAAAAAACAGTTATGCTGATTGCTGAATTAAATTTATAGGCCAGAACTGTTCCCAGGATAAAGGGCAGAACCCCCACCGTATGAAAAGGCGGTCGGGAAAGGACAAACCACCTCAATAATATTTCTTTCAGGGAATGTTGCATAAAAATACCTGTATTGCACCGCGGAAAGGTACTAACATAAAGAAAATTATGTGTCAAAGAAGTATCAGGAAGATTTTTTGTGGTTTTATGAAATGACGGGTGCCAGATAAAAAAAGTTAAATAACCGAAGAAGAGGTACCGCCGGAGAAAAGCGTGCAGTGCTAAAATTGTTTTTACAAAAATAACTTTTTTCTTGATTGTTGTTTTTTTTTGTGTTAGGCGTAGCGCGAGTTTGAAACAAAATGTTTCTTTCCGAACCAGAAACCAAGCGGGGTTGCGCGAAGGTCGGGGAAACGAATCCTGACGGGTACTGTTTTCAGGGAAGAAAAAATGTGGAGATTTTAAAACTGATTGGAGAAGTAGCCGCAGATAGCGGTGAATATAAAATTAAACGTTTAATTTTATGAAAGGGGGTTTTTAGAGAATGACGAAAGCAGAATTGATCGGATTTATGGCGAATGAAGCGGGTATTACCAAGGCAGCAGGTGCATTGGCATTGGATGCATACGTTGCAGCAGTGACAAAAGAGCTCAAGAAGAGTGGAAAACTTGGTCTCGTCGGATTTGGTACGTTCTCAGTGGTAAAGAGGAAGGCAAGAGAAGGCAGGAATCCTCAAACCGGTAAAACAATCAAGATTCCCGCAAAGAAAGTCGTGAAATTCAAGGCTGGTAAGGCTCTGGCCGACAAAGTAAAGTAATAAATTAATAAGCTATTAGCAAACTAAGGCCTCCGCATTATTTATAAAGACAATTCGGAGGCCTTAGTGCATTAAGGAGTTTTGAATTTTGGCACCTAAAAGAATTCTCAGTGGAATGCGTCCGACCGGAAAGTTGCATTTGGGTAATTTACACGGGGCATTAGGAAACTGGGTGGATCTTCAAAACAGCGGCAAATATGATTGTTTTTATTTTGTTGCCGACTGGCATGCCCTGACGAGTGAATACTCCAGCACAAAAGAGATCAGGGATAACATAAGTTCCATGGTGATTGACTGGCTGAGCGTAGGTCTTGATCCGCAAAAATGCACTCTCTTTGTGCAGTCCGCCATTAAAGAGCATGCGGAACTTTTTCTTTTACTGTCGATGATCACTCCTCTGGCCTGGCTGGAGCGCAATCCCACTTATAAGGAAATGAAAGCGGAACTGGTGAGCAAAGATTTATCCACTTTTGGTTTTCTTGGTTATCCCGTTCTGCAGGCCGCCGATATTATTATGTACAAGGCTTATGGTGTCCCGGTAGGGGTTGATCAGTTGCCCCATGTAGAACTGACGAGAGAAATAGCGCGCCGTTTTAACTTCCTCTATGCGGAAATATTTCCTATTCCGGAGCCGCTTTTGACAGGCGTGCCGAAACTTTTGGGCACCGACGGCAGGAAGATGAGCAAATCTTATGATAATTCGATTTATATCAGTGACCGCGGCAGTGTATTGCTCCAAAAAATTTCTTCCATGTTTACCGATCCGCAGCGGGTGAAAAAAAGTGACCCGGGCAATCCGGAAATATGCAATGTGTTTACTTTTCAGAATTTGTATTCCGAGCCGGAAACGGTAAAAGAAATAGACGCCAATTGCCGTTGTGCGGCGATAGGATGTACGGACTGTAAAAAAATACTTGCCCGGCGTATAGCTGAAGTATTAAAGCCGGTTCATGAACGCATGGATTATTATCTGAAAAACCCGGATGAAATTCGGGAGATCATTGCCGAAGGCAATAAAAAAGCGACGAAAATTGCGCGGCAGACAATGGGCGAAGTCCGTGCAGCCGTTAAAATCTAAAAAGCAGACAGGAAATTATTCCCTTGGCCGACGAAACTACAGATTATGCTATCAAGTTAGACATCTTTGAGGGACCGCTGGACCTGCTTTTGTACCTGATTAAAAAAAATGAAATTGATATTTATAATATTCCCATAGCGCTTGTTACTGAACAATATCTTCAATATCTGAAAATAATTAAATCACTTAATCTGGATCTGGCCGGGGAATACCTGGTCATGGCTTCCACTCTTATTCATATTAAATCAAGAATGCTTTTGCCGGTACCTGATGAACCGTCCGATGAAGAGACCGAAGAAGATCCGCGCGCCGAACTGGTTCGACAGCTTTTAGAACATCAGGCTTTTAAAGAGGCGGCGACTGCTTTAGAGATGCGGCCGCTTTTGGAGCGGGATGTGTTTACCCGTGCCGCACAAATAAGCGATAAAGCGGAAAACTTATCAGACAATGATGATGACCTTATCGAAGTTAATATTTTCGAGCTTATCGAAGCTTTTCATCGTCTCGTTTCCCGCATTGATAAAAAAGAGCTTATGGAAATTGATCTGGAAAAACTGTCGATAACTGATATAATAAACGACATCATGGAAAGGTTAAGCCGCGATAAAAACATTACCTTTGAAGAGTTGCTGGGAGAGAAGAGAGATCGCCGGCGCATTGTTTATACTTTCCTGGCCATACTGGAATTGATCAAAATGAGGATGATCAAGGCTTATCAAACGGCGGCTTTTGGCGTAATCCGGATATTTCCGGCTGTGGAGTCATAAATGGAAAATTGCAAAGCGGTTATCGAAGCGCTGATTCTGGCCTCTGAAGCACCGCTGGCTTTGGAGAAAATTTGTGCAATTCTGGAAGAGGTTGAAAAAACGGAAGTTAAAAAATCCGTCGAACAGTTAATTGCCGAGTATAACGAACGTCAGAGCGGTATTTATCTTGCGGAAATTGCCGGTGGTTTTCAGTTCCGCACCCGGCCGGAACTGAGTTTGTGGGTAAAGAAATTAAAGGGAACGAAACAGGCATCTTTATCGCCCGCCGCTTTGGAAACACTGGCGATTGTTGCCTATCGACAGCCTATTGTTAAGTCGGAAGTGGAAAGCATTCGCGGGGTGGATGTCAGCGCGCCGCTGAAAGGTCTTTTAGATAAAAATCTCATTCGTATCGTCGGGCGTAAAGATGTACCCGGTAAGCCGATTATTTATGGAACAACCAAAAAGTTTCTGGAAGTATTTAACCTGAAGAATCTCTCCGAATTACCGACCTTGAGAGAATTTAAGGAATTAAACGAACAGACGGAAGCCATCCAGGATTTCTCTAATTCATGAAAGAACGTTTACAGAAGATAATCGCAGCCGCAGGTATTGATTCGAGGCGCCATGCGGAAAAATTAATTACTGCCGGTCGTGTAAGCGTCAATGATGTGGTTGTAAAAGAACTGGGGTCTAAGGCTGATCCGGCAAAAGATATTATCCGGGTCGATGGTAAAGTTATTTCGCTTGAAAAAACAACAGTTTATATTGCCTTGCACAAGCCTGCCGGATATGTCACTACTTTATCTGATCCGGAAGGGCGCCCTACGGTTGTTGATTTGGTGGGTGATGTACCGGAAAGGGTCTATCCCGTGGGCAGGCTTGATTATGATTCCGAAGGACTGTTGCTTTTGACCAATGATGGAGATTTTGCCCTGAAAATGCAGCATCCGCGTTTCCAGTTACCTAAAGTTTACCGTGTTAAGATTCAAGGTTCATTGAGTAAAGATGAAATAAAGCAGTTGGGTAAAGGGATTAAGCTTCCGGATGGAATGTTTCGGCCGGAAAAGGTGCAAATAGAAAAGGTGAACGATAAAAGCTGCTGGTTGCAGCTTACTATCAGAGAAGGTAAAAACAGAATAGTCCGCAGGGGATTTGAGGCAATAGGGCATCGTGTTGCGCGCCTGGTACGCGAGGCGATAGGAACTATTGAGTTAGGCAGGCTAAAAGAAGGTTCCTGGCGTTATCTGACGGGTAGAGAAGTCGGTCAGCTGCTGAAAAGCGTTGTAATTGAGCACAGGTAAAATTTTCTTGACATTCGACCGAAAATAAATAATAGTCGGCACCATACGAAAATAAACCTGTCTTATCGTCTGGCGATTGAAAGGTTGTAATTAGTCTTAAGGAGGTTCTATGAATAAATCAGGTCTTATTGAGGCTTTGAGCCAAAAGCTGAATTTAACGGAAAAAAAGGCCATTGATGTAGTTAATCTTGTTTTTAAAGGTTTTACTGATGAATTAAAAAAAGGTGGCCGTATTGAAATAAGAGGATTCGGCAGCTTTGTGGTAAAGGACTATGGCGCCTACACCGGTAGAAATCCCAAAACAGGTGATAAAATTAAAGTAGAACCCAAAAAATTGCCGTTCTTTAAAGTAGGAAAAGAATTAAAAGACAGAGTAGATAAAGTAAAATAACAGTATTTAACGGATTTGTTTTTTATAGAAAAAGGGGGCTTGTATAACAAGCCCCCTTTCCAATTTTCTTCCCTTTATAATTTAAACTGCCTTTGTCGCCTTCCCAGCTCATTCGCCTTAATTGATTTCGTTTAATTCAGATTTGCATTGACAAAATCCCAATTAATCAAATTTTTTATTACGGCGGTGAGATAATCCGGCCGGCGGTTTTGATAATCGAGATAGTAGGCATGTTCCCACACATCTATGGTCAGAAGCGGCTTTTGACTGTGCGCTATCGGTGTGTCGGCATTGGCTGTTTTTATTATTTTCAAATCTTTTCCATCCTGGATAAGCCAGACCCAGCCGCTGCCAAATTGTCCGATACCGGCATTTTTCAATTCTTCAGCGAATTTATCATGGCTGCCCCATGTCGCATTTATCTTGGCAGCAATGGCGCCCAAGGGAGTGCCCCCTCCTTTTTTCAGGCATTGCCAGTAGAAAGAATGGTTCCAGACCTGTGCGGCATTGTTGAATATGCCTGTTTTAGCGGCATCTTTAGCGGAAGTTTTGATGATTTCTTCCAGAGACAGTAGAGCAAGGTCTGTTCCTTCAATTAGCTTGTTTAAATTGTCAACATAGGTTTTGTGATGCTTGCCGTAATGAAACTCCAGTGTATTGGCGCTGATAAAAGGTGACAGAGCGTCTTTCTCGTATGGTAATGCAGGTAAACTGATAGCCATATTAATCCAATCTCCTTTTTATTTTATTTTGTTCCATTTCTTTAAAATAGGCAGCCCTTTCATTTTGTCAATCAGTTATTTTTTTCGCGAACGGAAGTAATAATGCTTATATCCTTCATCTTGTATTTCAGCCAAATTTCGTAGGCGTACATAAAAAAGAGAAACACTATTGCCGGAAGAGCGGCTTGCCTGTTAAACACAGCCAGAGCTATTCCACCGGCCAATCCATAGTTTTTCAGGGTGCCCAAAAGGAGCAAGGCAGTGATTTTTTCTTTGGGGATCTGATAAAAAGAACATATTTTTTCAATGATGCAGCCAAGAAAAAAAGTGCTGACGGCCGCAATGAGAGATATGAAGAGCAGATCGAGGGGACGGCGGAAAATAAGATAGCGGCAGCTGGCCGCAAGTGCATAGAAGACAATAAAAAAACACCAGTCACTGATCATCTCTCGGTAAGGAGCGATAATTTTATCCCAGTCTTTATCCACGGCGATTCTGGACAGGGCGAGAGGCAGTATGATTAATTCCGATACCAGAAGAAGGATGCCGGAATAGTTTAAAGGAATATATTTGAGAAATCCTATGCCTATCAAGGGTGCTATTAAAATTGCCCCTACATAGGCGCCGGCGAGTCCGGCAAAAGCGGTTTTTGGTTCCGCCTGAAATAATTTGGTAAGAGGCATTACGGAGACGGCCGGAGGCACTGCTGCGATTAAAACCATGCCGATCCATAAATTTTCATCTCTAATCAGAAAGATACTAGACCAGATGATAAAGTTTCCTAAAATGAGGTAATTCATAATATTACCCAGGATTGCCGGGAAAACAAGTGTGCCGGGATGACGAAAAAAACCTCGCGGCATGCGCAACAAGGTAATTGTCAGAACAACGGTCAGCGCGGGTAGGATAAGCAGTGAGCCGATTTGTGCTCCCTGTGGCAGGATTATACCGGTCAGCACTGCCAGGAGAAAAAGAATGACCGGCCGGTTGAAATAGTATTTGATTAAACCCACTATAGTTTACCTCAGTGCAGGCAAGATTTTTTTTACTCCGAAAATGATCAGAAGAAACAGAATATTGAGGATTACTATAGTTCCTCCTGCCGGTAAGTTCAATAAAAAAGAAGCGATAATTCCGAAAATTACGGACAGGGTGGAAAAAATTACGGAAGCAATAATAGTTTTTCGAAAACTGATGGAGAGTTGAAGGGCGGTAAGGGGCGGCAATATCAACATGGCGGAAACCATCATTATTCCCGCTATCTTCATGGTTAAAACGGCGGCGATCGCCGTTAAAAGAAAAAGAAGAATATTCAACTTTTTTGTTTTGATACCCATGCTCCGGGCAAGTTCTTCATCAAACGTAACGGCAAAAAGATCATGATAGAAAAAAAGTACATAACAAAGAACAGCGGCAAAAATTATCAGAGACAGCATAATCTCGGTTTGATTTACCGTCAGGATATTGCCGAAAAGATAGCTGAATAAATCCACGTTATATCCTCCGGACAGGCTCGCCAGAACAATTCCGGCGGCAATTCCCGCCGAGGAAAGAATGCCGATTGCCGCATCTCCGTGAATTTTTTTAGAGCTGGTGAGTTTGAAAATGGCCAGCGATGCAAGCATGACGAGCGGTAAAGCCGAAATGGTTACATAAAAAGGGCTGATTCCGGCGAGCAGCACTACCGCTACACTGCCGAAGGTTATATGGGCGAGGCCGTCGCCGATTAAGGACAGGCGGCGCAAAACAAGAAAGATTCCCAGGATGGCGGCGATTGCCGCAATGAGAATTCCGGCCAGAAGAGCACGCTGAACGAAGGTAAAGCTTAAAACCTCGATAAGGCTCATTTTAGATATTTCTCCTATCGTGCTGGTGACAAATGATGTGCTGGCTTACCGGACCGAAAAAGCCGGCCATCTCCGGTGAAGAACAGAAATTCTCAAATGTTCCGGAAAAAACAATCTTCTTGTCCAGGTAAAGCAGATACCGGGCATAATTACCAATAACTCCGGTGTCATGGGTGATGAGAATAACGGTTGTTCCCTGCTGCCGGTTCAATTCCTGGGCGATCGAGTAAAAATTTTCTCTTGTCTGCGGATCGAGAGCAGTTGTCGGTTCATCAAAAATAAGTAATTCCGGCTTGCTGGCGAGTGCTCTGGCAAGCATTGCTCTTTGCTGCTCACCGTAGGAGAGTTCACCGATCAGACGGGAAGAAAGATGTTCAATGTCCATAAGCTGGAGCATTCGTTTTATCTCCCGGGAATCTCCTTTCCGGTCAACTCCCAGTTGAACAATTTCCCGGACTGTGCCGGGGAAATGAGAATGCAGCGAGGCCAGGCGCTGAGGCAGATAACCGATTTTGCTCCACTGACGAAAAGCCGAAAGCGGCTGACCGAAAAGATAAATGTTGCCCTGCCGGGGTTCGAGGATACCCAGGATATTTTTTATAAGAGTACTTTTACCGGAACCATTTGGTCCCGCCACACCAAGGTAATCCCCTTGCCTTACGTTAAAGGAAATATCCTGCAGAACTTCTATTCCGTTATAGCAGAACGTTAAATTTTCAGTGCGAATTATATTTACCGGCATTGCAGGCCCTTTTTTAAACTGACCAGGTTTTCTTCCATCAGAGACAGGAAAGAAACACTGCGGGACATTTCTTCCTTGCTGATCGCATGGCCGTTGTTAAGTTTCAGGAGGCCGACCCCCGTTTCTTTGGCGATAGTTTCCGCAAGCCGCGGGTTGATCAAATCTTCATAATAAATATTGGCTGCTTTTGTTTTTCTGATTTGTGAAATCAGTGCAACGATTTTTTGCGGTTCCGGTTCGGAATCGGCAGAGACATTATAAACGGAGTAATATTTTAAGCCATATCTGTTGGCCAGATAAGCGAATGCCCAGTGCCCGGCATGCAATATCGTCCGACTTTTACAACCGGTCAATTCCATCCGGTATTTATTGTCCAGATCGGCCAGTTTGTTTTTGTATTCGGCGGCGTTTTTTAAATAATAATCGCTATGGCGTGAATCGACTTTTATCATGGCGGCGGTGATGGTATCAGCCATTTTTTGTGTATTTGTGAAATCAAGCCAGATATGCGGATCGAATCTGGATGCAGAGTGATGATCATGATGATCTTCGTCCTCATCGTTTTCACTGACCGTCAGCATGGTGATACCGTTGCCCGTTTCCACCGGAAGCAGACGGGGATTAGATGATGTTGTTTGGATAATTTTGTATGCCCAGTGTTCCATTTCCATATTTATATAAAGAAACAGATCGGCTTTGCTGATGCGAATAATGTCATCCGGTTTTAATTCATAATTGTGGGCGTCGGTCGCCGGCGGCAACAGCATGCTCACCTTTACTTTGTCTCCGCCGATTTGGCGGGCGAGATCATAAAGAGGGAAAATAGTGGCAATTACCTGTAACTTTTTTTCCTCCGGATTTGCTTCCCGGGAATCCCGGCAGGAGAAAATAAAAGACAGCAAGATCAGAAGAAAAATAAAATATTTAAGGGGCACTTTACTTGTTTGCATTGTTTTTTGACCTTTTTTGCAACTTGGTTGCATTTCGGCAACCGGCGCAAAGTCCGGAAATATTGATTTCGATATGTTCGACACTGTAATCTTTATCCGTTGTCAGAAGCGGACTGGCCTGCGAAAAAGTGAGCGGTTCCAGACAGGACAGCTTGGCGCAATTCCGGCATATGAAATGCGGATGCACCGGATGTTCCAATGTTGCCAGTTCAAAATAATTGGTGCCGTTTACGGAAGATATTTCCCTAATAATCGCATGTTTTTTGAACAATGACAAGGTTCGGTAAAGTGTTACCCGGTCAATGCCGATTTTTGATTTCAGCGCCTGTTTCATTGCGGCTATATTAATCGGTTCGTCGGCCTTTGCCAATATATTTAAAACGGCAATCCGCTGCGGTGTTTTAGAAAGTCCGGCATTTTGCAATATGGGAAGAACATCTTTAGCTTTTGTATCTGCGCGCATGTTGTCCCATTTATCAAAAATGCAACTATGTTGCAATAATTAATTACCGGATCACCATGATAGTTATGGTTCTGTCCTCCCGTCCGGAGAATTATTAACTGTCGGAAGGCCTGTTTTTGGAAAATAATAATTTTTGATATTTCTACGGTTAATGTTAAAATAATTCAGACCGTAAATCCTTAAGGAAAGAGTTAGGGTAAGGCGGTTTTTAAACGACCCGATATGATTATTGATATGGTTGAAAAGCTTTAGGAGAAGCACCTAAGTAAAGGAGGAGAATTGATGAAGCCGATTGGACCTTTAATGTGGGAGCACAGATTGATTGAAAAGATGCTGGCATCTTTAAGGAAGCATGTGGACAAAATTGAAAAAAGCAAAAAAGTTAATCCTTTAGTAATCGATACGGCAGTAGATTTCATCAAAACTTATGCCGATCGCACGCATCATGGCAAGGAAGAGGAAATCCTCTTTCGGGATCTGGCGAAAAAAGAGCTTATACCGGAGCTGAAAAAAATCATGCAGGAATTGCTTGCTGAGCATGTCTGGGGCAGAAAGACGACGGCAGCAATGGTTACGGCCAAAGACAAATATTTACAGGGAGATGAAAGTAAATTAGCCGAAATAGTTTTTCTCGCCCGGGAGCTTTGTGATTTCTACCCGCAGCATATTGAAAAAGAAGACAAGCATTTCTTTTATCCCTGTCAGGAATATTTCACCAAAGAAGAACAGACCAGGATGCTTGAGGAATTCTGGGAATTTGACCGCAAAATGATTCATGAAAAATACAATAAAGTATTTGAGGAGTACAATAAACTCAGCTTTTGAAAGCCTATTTGAACTCTAACTGAATATGTAGTAGAAGTAAGACTGAACGAATCAGAGACGATAAAAAATAATTGAAGGAGAAAATCATGTCTAAATCAGAAGATGCATTGAAAGAGGCTTTTGCCGGAGAATCACAGGCAAACAGAAAATATCTTGCTTTTGCAGCTAAGGCCGAGCAGGAAGGATTTTTACAGGCGGCAAAGTTATTCCGGGCGGCTGCGGAAGCGGAAACAATTCATGCCCACGCCCATTTACGGGCATTAAAAGGAATCCGATCCACCAGAGAAAACTTACAAGAGGCGGTAGCCGGAGAGACTCATGAATTTAAAAACATGTATCCGGGTATGATTGAAGCGGCTAAGGCTGACGGAAATAAGGAGGCGGAGCGATCTTTTAATTTTGCCAATGAAGTGGAGAAAATTCATGCCCGGCTCTATCAGCAAGTTCTCGATAATCTGGAAGATGCAAAAGAATCTTACAGCTATTATGTATGTCCGGTATGCGGCTATACGGCCGAGAAGGAAGCACCGGAGAATTGTCCGGTATGCGGTGCTAAAGGAAAGGTTTTTAAAAAAGTTGATTGATAACTTTTTTAAAAACAAGGAAATAAATTGTATTGGAGGGGAATTATGGTGAAATTGTGGAGATGTGTTATTTGCGGAGATTGTTATGTCGGCACAAATCCCCCGACAAACTGTCCGTTTTGCGGTGCTCATCAGGAATTTATCCAAGAGGCAAAAGAAGCGGTCGTAACTTTTGATATTTCTCTTACGGAAAAAGACAGGGCCAATGCAGAGCATGCCATTCAGGTTGAGGTAAGTAATTCGACGTTTTATTTCTGTGCAGCGGGAAAGACGGATAATGCCGAAAGCAGTCTGTTGTTCAAAGCTTTGGGGAAAATCGAGGCCGAACACGCCGCCATATGGAGAAAAATATTGCGTCTTCCCAAAACGCCTGAAGGAAAAGAGATGTGTTACATAGAGAATGTAAAAAATCTCAACGAGTCGCATGAACGGGAAACCAGAGCAATTGATTTTTATAAACAAGCCGCCGAAGAATCCGACCATGAAAGACTAAAACAGATATTTAAAGCACTGGTGGAAATTGAAACTGACCATCTGCATCTTTCCGAGGTACGGATGAAGTAATTTCCCGGCAGTTTCTAAATAGCCGATAGTCAGGGATCAACCGGTTGGAGCGGACGGTGGAAAGTAACTCTTCCAAATCAAGGCGTATTTTCATTCGGTTTGATGATTACCTTGATCGATTTCCGGCCGTCCGACACCAGTTGAAAACCGCGGGCGATACCGGCAAGCGGAAGCCGGTGTGTGATCAGATCATCCACTTTGATGCTGCCGGATTCCATTAGTTTCAGAGCCTCGGCAATGTCGGGGGGGCCGCAGTAATAAGAGGTGAGAATAGTAATTTCCTTCATCCAGAAATCATTGACCGGAACGACCACTTTTTTATCCGGTCCGGGAACCGTGAAAAGAACGATGGTGCCGCCTTTATCCACGCAATCCCAGACTTGATCAATTGCCGGAACGGCTGCCGTACATAATAACACAGCATCGGCTTTTTTGCCGTTTTCCGCAATCAATTTCTGTGCCACTGAATTCGCCGCGTCAATTATGATATCGGCGCCCATTTGCGCGGCAAAGTCCAGCTTTGTTTTGTTTACATCGGCGGCGATTACTTTGCAGCCTTTGGTTTGGGCAAGTTTTACATGCAGCAGACCGGACATGCCGCATCCCATGATCAGTACTGATGTGCCTTTCCCGATGTTGGCGAGCCTTTGCGCGCGGACAACGCAGGCAAGGGGCTCAATGAAGGTGCTTTGATCGCAGGTGATATTATGAGGCAGCAGGCAGGTGCCTGTTTCCACCAGGACTTCGGGGACCAGAATGTATTCGGCAAAGCCGCCGGGAAGACGTTTGCCAACCTCCGTGCATTGGGGGTAATGTCCGTTTCTGCAGTAAAAACATTTTCCACAGGGTACTTTAGGGGCGATAAATACCCGGTCGCCCGGCTTATATTTTTTTACTAAGTTACCGACTATCGCAACCTCCGCACCGATTTCATGACCCTGGACAAGAGGTGCTCTGGGCAACCGGTACCATTCAACGACATCACTGCCGCAAATGCCGCAGGATATGACACGAACCAGCATTTCCTTCGGTCCGGGCACTGGTGTCGGTATTTCTTCGATCCTGATGTCCTGATTGTTGTACCAGTAGGCGACTTTCATTTTTTCTCACTGCAGGAGATTAAGACGGAAACTGAATAATATCTGCCGGTATATGATTTATTCCGGACAGTCTTTAGCATCTCGGTCTCTCCGCCTTCAATGTCTTATAAAGATCAAAAGCCTTTTTGGGTTTTTCATTATCATGGACTACGGCCCGCACCGCTTTGATCATGGCAATCGGCGCCTCCGACTGAAAAATATTGCGCCCCATATCGACACCGGCGGCGCCTTGTTGAACGGCGTTATAAGCCATGGTCAGGGCGGCGAGTTCGGGTATCTTCTTGCCGCCGGCCATGACGATTGGCACCGGACATGAGGCGGTGACTGTCTCAAAATCTTTTTCGACATAATAAGTCTTAATGTAGTGGGCGCCGAGCTCCGCGCATATTCTGCAAGCCAGCCGGAAATATTGCGCATCACGGGCCATGTCCTTGCCGACGGCGGTTACGGCAAGTGTCGGAATGCCGTAGCGGGTACCGATATCGACCATGCGGGTCATATTGATGATCGATTCTCTTTCGTACTCGCCGCCGATAAAGACCTGGACGGCCATGGCACAGACATTCAAGCGGATGGATTCTTCAATATCAACCGCGATGCTTTCATTGGACAATTCTTTGAGGATGCTGGTGCCTCCGGAAACCCTGAGCACTATGGATTGCGAAGTGGAAGGCGGCACTATGCTGCGGAGAATGCCGCGGGTCAGCATAAGCGTATCGGCATAAGGTGCCAGAGGAAGAATATTGATATCAACCCGTTCCAGCCCGGTGGTTGGTCCCTGAAAATAACCGTGGTCGATGGCCAGCATGACTGTCCGGCCGGATGCCGGATTAAATATCCGGGCTAACCTGTTTTTCATTCCCCAATCGAGTGAATTGGAGCCTTTGAGGAAAAACCCCTCGGTTTTTTGCGGACTCCCGGTATAAAACATTTTGGCTTCTTTTATTCCTTCGGCATCAGGCATTTTTGTATTCTCCTTTCCTATCCCGGAAACTTGTATAATGCTTATTTTCTATCATTAGCTTTTTGAATTTTCAATGACAACATTTGATCTTTTATATAAAGGATTGCTTAAAAAGGATTTATTGAGTTATAATATTAGAAGAAAGCAGGAGGCATAAAGATTGAAAAAACTTGGTTTGGCTCTTGGCAGCGGTTCGGCCAGGGGATGGGCGCACATCGGCGTTATTAAATGCCTGCAGGAGGCGGGAATTCATATTGATATTGTTTGCGGAACATCCATCGGGGCGCTGGTTGGAGCCGCCCTGGCCGGAAATTTTATGTCTGGACTGGAAAAAATGGTCCGCTCCCTTACCTGGACGGATATTATCGGGTTTATCGATCTGCTTTTTCCCCGTTCCGGTTTTATCGAAGGAGATAAAATTATCAATCATTTCCGGAAGAACTTTTCTGATGCCGCTATCGAGGAATTGGCAATTCCTTTTGGAGCGGTAACTACGGATATTATGACCGGAAGAGAAATATGGCTGCAGGAAGGTTCTTTGATGGATGCTGTTCGTGCCAGCATTTCCATGCCGGGTGTATTTACTCCCTGTAAATATAAAGACCATTGGCTTGTGGACGGCGGGCTGGTTAATCCCGTGCCGGTATCGCTCTGCCGTGCAATGGGCGCCGATGTTGTCGTTGCCGTAAATCTTAATTCCGACCTTGTCGGTTTGCCTCGTTATATCAACCGCGGAAAGCGAAAAAATAAAAGCGACAATACCGGTAAAAATGAAACGGGGAAATTTACAAATTTTCTTTCTAAGAACTTTCTGCCCACGGGAAAATGGGCGCAACAAAAAATATTCGGCGATGGATATTCCATATTTGATGTTATCGCTGCATCCGTCAATATCATGCAGGATCGCATGACCAAGCAGCGGTTGGCCGGGGATCCGCCGGATTTGTTGATTTCACCGCGGCTTTCTTCGATAGGTCTTTTGGAATTCAATCAGGCGGACGAAGCTATTGACGAAGGACAAAAAGCGATGGCGTTTGTTATACCAATGCTTACGGCCATAATGGAGGATACGGGAGAAAAAGCAATTTAAGCATTGCCGGTAAGCCGGAATCGGCAATTGTAATATTGTTGGCAAGGGCGAGAGGTTTATGCCGTGGATGGAGATGAATATGTTGTGTTCAAAAAACGTTTTCCAATAAAGGAGATGATAGCATGAATAAGATGGGATGGTCGATCTTCAGAAATAATTTATTACCCCTTATTGTGCCGGGATTGCTGATTGTTTGTCTTTGGATAACCGGTTGTTCCCCGAGGCTCTACAGCGTTAATATGAATTATAATGCGGAAAAAGCGGTTGTGCCTGCTTATTTGAAAGCAGGTGAGAAAGAACGTAATGCCGTAATTGATATTACCGAATTTATTGATGTACGCAATGTCGATGATACGGTGATTATCGGGCGTGTTGTGGATAAAGACGGTACGAAAACTTCCATTCTGCCCAAATACACCAAGCCGACCCAGGCTGTTGCTTCCGGTGTCAGGAGATATCTGGCCAAGGCCGGTTATACAATATCCGTAAATTCCCATAAGTGGGATTTAAAAGAAGAAACGATTCCCCAAAGCGACGGCAAGCTTATTATCGGCGGGAACATAAATGAGCTGGAGTTGATCTGCCGCAAAGGATTTCCTACGGATTCTTATCAAGCGTTAATAAAATTGACTCTTGTGCTTGCCGATGGTGCGAAAAGAAAGATAATTTATCGTGGTTCGGTGGAAAGCAATTCTTCACTGGAACATGTTACTTTTTCTGAAGAGCGGTTGGAAGAGCAGATCAATGTTGCTATGAGTGATGCCATCGAAAAGATTTTTCAAGATAAAAATATGGCGCAAAAGCTCAAAGATGCCCTGCTGGAGTGATAAAGGCATTGCGGCCGGATGCTCAAATTTATTCGTAAAACTCCAAATGCTGTCCTCGCTGTTTCCTCCTGAAATAACCGCCGGGACTAAGGACAACTACAACTGGTCATTCGAAAATTGCCGGGGAGCGGTTCAAGGAAAACGTGGCCGCATTAACGGAAGTACTGGATGATCAAACGCTTTTAATCAGAGCCAAAGCTGAATATGCCAACGCTCGGGGAGATTCCGATATCAGCCGTGCAAAGTTACAAAGGGCGAAAGTAATAAGATCCCGCTGAATAACTGAGAGGATAATAATTTAAATCTTTCTTCGATACACGGATAGCGAAGGTGAAAGGATGTTCCGATGAGAAAGGTGTTGTTTGGCGCAATTATTCTTTTTGCGGCAATGACGATCTTTGTTGCTGCAACAGATGCCGCCGAGTATGCGTTGAGCGATTTATATCAGCATGCCCTGAAGAATTCGGAAAAAATTAAATTCGCCAGGGAAAACCTCTATATTGCAAAAACCGGTAAAGACAAGGCCTGGTCCCTTTTAATTCCCAAAGTAACCGCATTTGGTACGTACAATCGTTTTAGTGAGCAAAAAACCAGTGTTGCGGGAGCATTGATCCAGCCCAATGAATCCGGCAACTGGGGTGTCCGTATGGATGAAGCTTTCTCGATGAGCGTTCGTGAACTCAATGCGCTCAATATTGCCGGGCAGTCGATCACCAAAAGCGAGTATGATCTCGCCGCAACGGAAGCCGATTTTGCGCTGGCCGTTGCCGCCGCGTACTATGACACGCTGAAGGCAAAAAAATCACTGGAAGTCGCCGCAGCCAATATGGAACGCCTGACCCAGTACCGGAGTTCCGTGGAAAAACGAGTCAAAGTCGGCGAGTTGACAAGAACTGCACTGCTCCGGGCCGATGGCGAACTCTCCGGTGCACGCTCCGATTTTCTCAAGGCCACCAATGCTTACCAACTTTCCCGGGCATTACTGGTCCGCGTTGCGGGTATTGAAGATGATTTCCGGCTTAAGGAAACACCGCTTATTGCCGAAAAAAGTATTGCTTTAAATGACCTCAGGGACGTTGCCGCAAAGTCGCGGGCCGATCTGAAAAGCTTTGACATTCAGATTAAAATAGCTGAAGAGCAGGTTAAATATGCCCGTGGTGCTTTCTGGCCCACCATCGGTTTATTCGCCATCTATAATGGTGCGGATCAAAACCCCCCAACGTCGACGCTGAACAGAGAAAGTATTCTGGCCGGGATTTCGCTGAATTTCCCCTTCTTTGAAGGAGGGCTCAGAATGGCGGAACTGAGGGAGGCAAAGGCCAAAGAAAGACAGGCCCGCTTGGCTTACGCTGATTTTAAAAAAAATGTGGATATGGAACTGCAAAGCGCCTATCTTGATTTGCAGACGCAGCAGGGCACTCTAGTCTTTCTGGAAGATCAGCGTATTTTTGCGGAAGATAATTATAATTCCGTAATCCGGTTGTTTAATAACGGGTTGGCAACCAGCCTCGACGTGATGGATGCCAATTCACTGCTTCTTTCTGCGGAAAAAAATGTGAACGAAGCGCATTATAATTATCAGCTCGCCGATCTGAATCTGAAGAGAACCAGTGGTATGCTGCTGCAATTTGTCAAAGCCGGCCGGTGATGGCCTGAATTGCCGGTCATAAATTCCGGGGGAGGACATTTTCATGAGGAAGACGAAATCGGTTGGGAAAAGGGAAAAAAACACATCGGGATCACACATCAGCCGGATGCTTTTTTTAACTCTTCTTCTGCTTACGGCGGGAATGACATTAGTTGCCTGCGGTAAGGAGACAAAAGTTGAGCGGGAGAAATCGGTCAATGTCCGGGTAGCACCGGCGGAAAAAAAGCAGGTTCAGCCTTATCTGGCAACGACAGGTACTTTAAAAGCATATGAAGAAGTTACCGTAAGTTCGGAAGTGGATGGAATAGTTAAAAATATAGTGGTGGAAGAAGGATCGCTGGTGCAGAAAGGGTCATTGCTGGCGTATATTAACGATATTGATTATAATCTTGAGTGGCAAAGATCCGAAGCTGCTCTGAAACAGGCCGGGGCCAATCTGTCTAATGCCCGGGCGGAATTTCAGAGGAAAAAAACTCTCTACGATGAGGAATTGATCACTAAACAGCAATTCGACGATATTTCCACAAAACTTGCTCTGGCGGAAGCCGATCTGGCGAGGGCAAAGGCTACGCTGGAAACTTCCCGGCAAAAACTTTTACGGACAAAAATATATTCACCTCTTAAGGGTGCGGTAAAAGAAAAAAGAATTTCTTCAGGTGACTACGTGCGCAACGGCACGCCGCTTTTTCAGCTGATTAAAGTCGATTTGTTAAAGCTCAATTTCACGATAAGCGAGAAAGATGCGGCGGCGGTAAAAATCGGGCAGGAGGTTGTTTTTTATGTTGATTCCTATGCCGGCAAAGAATTCCGGGGTAAAGTAAGCCTTCTTTATCCCAACATAGAAGAAAAAACGCGGTCTCTGCAGGCGGAAGCCGTCGTATCCAACAGCAATGGTGCATTGAAACCGGGCTTTTTTGCAAAAACTATTGTTTATACAACCGCGCCCCGGGAAGTTGTTCTTATCCCGTCTATTGCTTTGCTCTATGATAATTCCACAGTCCGTGTTTTTGTAGTCGATGCCGGTAATAAGGCACGGGAGAAAATTGTAAAAATCGGCGGTAAATACGGCGAATATGTGGAAATTACGGAAGGTATATCCGTGGCGGAAACAATCGTGGTTATCGGCCAGAACAATTTGTCGGAAGGAGTTAAAGTGAATGTGGCTCGCTGATACATCGGTAAAACGGCCGGTTTTCGCTACCATGGTTATTCTGGCATTGGTTGTGCTGGGTATTGTCAGTTACCCCAGTATCGGAGTTGATCTTTTTCCCAAGATTGATTTTCCGATTGTGACTATTTCCACTACTCTGAAGGGCGCCAGTCCCGAAGTCATGGATGTGGATGTAACCGACATGATTGAAGGCGCAGTCAACACGATCAACGGTGTGAAGAGCATAACTTCGAGCAGCACGGAAGGTGTATCCCGCATTACCATCGAATTTGTTCTGGAGCGAAACATTGATCTTGCCGTTCAGGATGTCCGGGAAAAAGTATCACTGATCCGGTCGAAATTACCGGATGATATTGATGAACCCAGAATTGTGAAGGTAGATCCGGACGCTACACCGATTTTATGGATGAACCTTTCCGGCGACAAATCGGTGCGTGATCTTTCAACTTATGCCGACGAAGTGCTGAAAGAACAACTGCAGCGCATCAACGGAGTGGGGGATGTGATTTTGTGGGGCTTGCGCCTGAGACAGGTCCGTATCTGGCTCGACAAAGAAAAGATGCAGGCTTATCAGGTGGCCGCAAACGATATTATCCGTGCTCTTTCCCGGGAAAACATCGAGTTGCCCGGAGGGCGTATCGAAACCAAAACAAAGGAATACACCGTCCGTATCAAGGGTGAATTTACGCGTATTCCCGATTTTAATGACTTAATCATCAGTTACTACAAAGGTGCACCGGTTCGTATCCGTGATATCGGCCGAGCTGAAGACGGTATGGAAGAAAAAAGATCGGTTGTACGTTTCAATGGTATTCCCGCCGTCGGTTTTGGTATTCAAAAACAATCGGGGACAAATACGGTTATGGTGGCGGACCGGGTAAAAAAAGAAGTGGAACGCATCAACAAGACTCTGCCGCCGGGAATGAGAGTCAATATTGCCATGGACCAGTCTTTGTTCATTCTCCGTTCCATTCATGAGGTGCAGTTCCATCTGATTATCGGCAGTATCTTTGCAATACTGGCGATCTTTATTTTCCTCAAAAATGTGCGGACAACATTGATCAGCGCCGTTGCCTTGCCTGTTTCCATAATATCTACTTTTGCACTCATCAGCGCCTTCGGTTTTACTTTCAACAATATGACGATGCTGGCGCTGTCGCTTTCCGTGGGACTGCTGATCGATGACGCGATAATTGTCATTGAAAATATTTACCGGCATGTGGAGAATGGTATGGCGCCGCGGGAGGCGGCTACTTTTGCCACGTCGGAAATAGGTCTTGCCGTTATGGCGACAACATTTGCGATTGTCGGCATATTCCTGCCTGTTGCCTTTATGAAGGGGATTATCGGGCGGTTTTTTCTTCAATTTGCCCTAACCGTCGTTTTTGCCGTTCTTGTGTCTCTGCTTGTATCTTTAACCTTAACGCCGATGATGGCCTCGATTTTCCTAAAGTCTCATAAAAGTTCCCTGCCGAATCCTTTAGTCCCGAATCAATCCGGAAGAGGCGGCAATCTTTCCGTCAGGCGTAATTTTATGCAAAAAATGGGTGATTATCTGGAAAAACAATATCGCCGGCTGGAAAGCGTCTATAGCCGTGTACTCGAATTTTCGCTCAATTACAGAAAGTCAATGCTGGCCGGAGCCTTGATTGTTTTTGTTTTAAGTGTTCTGCTCGTTGTTTATGGCCTGAAACAGGAATTTGTGCCGCCGGAAGACCAGGGTAACTTTATGATCCGGATGGAGGCACCCTATGATTATTCCGTAGATCAGGTGGAAGGATATTTCCGTAAAGCGGAGGAATACGTAAAAAGTATACCGGAGATTAAAACTGTTTATTATAATCAGGGGTACGGTGGTTATTCCAACCGTGGTCTCATGATTGTCGGATTGGCGCCAAAGGCGGACCGTAAAAAAAGCCAGGAAGACCTGAAAAAGGAAGTGCGTATCAAGTTGCGGCGGATTCCCGGGCTCAAAGTGTCGGCGGAAGACCTTTCCGTGATCGGCGGCGGACAGAGGCAGGTGCCTATTCAGTACAGCATCCGCGGCCAGGATATGACGGCGCTCACGGATTATACACGCAAAATAAGTGCGGAGCTGGCGAAATCACCGGGTATTGTCGATGTTGATACATCCATGGAACCGGGAAAACCGGAGTATAAAGTCTATATAGACAGGGATCGTGCAGCGGATCTGGGTGTGGATGTGGCGACCGTCGCCGAAGCGATTAATCTGCTTGTC
>MVRV01000062.1 GCA_002068015.1 Smithella sp. PtaU1.Bin162 | reverse complement strand
TTCTCTGGCCAGCCGAGTAATGATATCCGCCGGAACACCGGTTATCTTTGCCGCCCATTCGGGTGACTTGGGAATGCCGTCCGCCACGCCGAGAACATAGTCTCTGTAGCTGTCCAGACCGAATACGTACTTTGCCGCATAATCCTTGTCATAAATGTCTTCCGTTATCAGAACGAACGCCATCGCAATCAGCATGGCTGTATCCGTACTCGGCTTTACCGGTATCCATTCGGCACCCAATGCCTTTACCGAATCCGTACGGCACGGGTCAATGCAGATGATCTTTATTCCCTTTTTCTTTGCCCGGAAAAGCCAATGGAGAGTCTCCGTACCAAAACGATTCTCCGCCGGGTTTAATCCCCATAAAATAATGAGTTGGGAATTAACTATATCCGAAAAACTGTTGGCGTCTTCATAGGGAATATCACCGTAGGTGAATCGTGAAGCCCAGGATGCCCCCACGTTGGAGGTAAGCGTGCCAAATGCAGTCCGGCCGCCGAAACAATTGAGCAGATGGTAATTAGCGCCCCATATGGTAGCATGCAGAACGACTCCGGTAGACCCGGAATAGTTGCACTCTAAAATCGCCTCCGGACCATAAGACTCTTTTATTCTTTTCATTTCCCCGGCTATAATACTTATAGCCTTTTCCCAGGATATACGCTTGAATCTTCCTTCTCCCCGCATGCCCACTCTTATAAGCGGATACTTGAGCCTGTCCGGAGCGTAAACCCGATAATGGAAATTCAGTCCGCGAATACATCCCTGAAGAGGCGGTGCCTCGCCGTCATCGTAAAATGTGATTTTCTTGATTATGCCGTTTTTCAAATGTACTTGCAGAGGACAAGTTCCCCCGCAATCAACCGTGCAGGTTGTAATAACATCCTTTTCTTCTTCCGCGGGGGGCGGTTTTATCCCTTTCATCCTTTCGAGCAACACCAACTCCGGATTCCCCGCTGACAAGTTTTCGGCTAATTCCGCGTAACAGTTCAAAACAAAGTCTCCTCATTTATACGTATATTCGATCAACGTCTCTTTGCAGTGAATAAACTCCTCCTGCCGAAGCACGGGGCATTTACGGATACAGTAAACAAACCACACCTGCTTCACTTGGACGGCCGTTCCTCCCCAAACTTGCAAGCTCGGGATTCTCCGGCCGGACTTGATAAATTGATTCTAAATCCGACAGATTATTTTGAGCCCGCTATTGGATCACATCGCTTACAGGCCAGAGATCCATACCGAATGCTTCCGCAACGGCCTTAAAAGTAATTTTGCCTTCGACTACATTGGCGCCTTTTCTTATCTCTTCGTTCTCTCTCATTGAACGTTTCCATCCCTTATTGGCTATTTCCACCGCATAAGGAAGTGTGGCGTTGGTCAAAGCCAAGGTGGAGGTCTTCGCCACCGCCCCCGGCATATTACCGACACAGTAATGAATTACATCATCCACCACAAATACCGGGTTTTGATGCGTCGTCACTTTCGATGTTTCAAAACATCCTCCCTGGTCGATCGCCACATCCACCATCACCGACCCCTTTTTCATCGTCTTGACCATATCGCTTGTCACCAGTTTCGGAGCTTTAGCACCCGGTATAAGGACGGAACCTATGACTAAATCGGCTTCTTTAATCAGCCGGCGGATATTTTCCGGAGAAGACATCAGAGTAATACAATTTTTCGGCATTATATCATCAAGCTGCCGTAACCTGGCAAGGCAGGAATCGACGATGTAGACTTTTGCTCCCAAGCCGCAGGCCATTTTCGCCGCCTGGGTTCCTACGGTTCCCGCCCCGATGATCAGCACTATCGCCGGTTCCACACCCGGAACACCGCCCAGGAGCATTCCTTTTCCTCCGTAGCTCATTTCCAGATACCTCGCCCCTTCCTGGATGGACATTCTTCCGGCCACTTCACTCATGGGAATAAGAAGAGGCAGTGAACCATCCTTTTTCTGGATAGTTTCGTAGGCAATACCGATTGATCCGCTGTCCACCATTGCTTCCGTGAGAGATTCACTGGCGGCAAGATGAAGATAGGTAAATACGATCTGGTCTTTCCGGATCTTCTTATATTCCACCGGCAGCGGCTCCTTGACGTGCATTACCATATCCGCACACTTATATATCTCATCGCTCGTCTCCAGAATTTCCGCCCCGGCCTGCAGGTAGGCGTCGTTTTCGAATCCGCTGCCTCTGCCGGCATTGGTTTCAACAAATACTTTATGACCGTTGAATTTCATAACTTCCACACCGGCCGGAGTCATCGCGACCCTGTATTCCTCATTTTTTATTTCTTTCAATATCCCGACTATCATTTTACCCTCCTTAACATCCGAACAACCAAATACTTTCACTGTATCTTTTCGTTAACCTTATTCTATACAAACATATCCTGAGTACCGGATGAAATTACTTCATTTCGTCGATACCCACCTCTTTCAGATAGTATATTTTCTTTTTTTCGTAATATTTTGCTTTGGCGATTTCAACTATTCCGGCAATCCCTGAAGGCAGGAAAAGCAACAAAATCATGATCAGTACACCGTAGATCAGCATGTTGAATTGCTCAAAATACTGCAGATATTCATTCAAGATAACGACAACGACCGCACCGTAGATCGGACCGTACTTAAATCCGGCCCCGCCCAACACGATTATGATCAGAAAGGTGATTGATTCCATTACCGGAAACGCATCCGGCGCTACGTAATTGGTAATGTGAGCATAGTAGGCGCCGGCAATTGCGGCAATCGTCGTGCTTATCGCCAGAACGATGACTTTGACCTTGGCTGTATCAATACCCATCGCGCTGGCTGCCAATTCGTTATCTCTCACGGCGATCATCACTTTGCCGTAATGAGAGCTGATCATGTTCCTGTAGAGCAAAAATATCAGGAAAACCGATACCAGCAGCAGAAAGTATACTTTCCGTTCCGTATCGAACTGCAACCCCAGTATCGATGCATAAGGAATTCCGCTTATTCCCACGGCACCGCCGGTCAGGTGCTCCCAGTTCAGGAATATTATGCAGATTATGTTGTTGAGGCCGATAGTGGCTATGGCGAAATAAGGTCCCTTCAGCCTTAAGGTCGGTATTCCTATTATAAAACCGGCAAGACAACCCATGACGGCGGAACATAACACGCAAGGCAGGAACGACAAACCCAGTTTAGTGCTGATGATGGCTGCGGTATACGCCCCTATTCCGAAAAACGCCGCCTGCCCCAGAGTCAGCGCCCCGATATATCCGAAAATGAGGTTTACGCTGATGCCCAGCATCACATAGATCAAAATCATATTTAAGATGTGTTGCGTATAACGGCTCTGAAACAAAAGCGGCAAAACCAGCAGTACAATGGCCAATATCGCTAGAGATATATTTTTTTTCATTTTTCACACCTGTCATACTTTCTCAATTGTCTTTTTCTGTAATAACCCGGATGGTTTAATTAACAATACCAGAATTAGTATCAGAAATACGATGGCATCTTTATACGTTGACGATATCCAGAAGGTAACTATGTTTTCGATAATACCCAGCAGGAAGCCGCCGAATATCGCTCCCTGAATGGAGCCCAACCCCCCAAGGATAGCCGCGGTGAATCCTTTTATAGTGAATATCGGTCCTATATACGGAGTTATAAACAATATCGGCGCAATAAGCAGACCACCTATTGCACCCAAACCGGCGCTGGAGCCGAAAACAAAAGAATCGGCAACAGCAAGATTTACCCCCATCAGCTGAGCGGTTTCTCTGTCCTGAGCGGCGGCTCTGAACCCCATACCGTATTTTGTTTGATAAAGGAAAATATTGAATCCGATCATAATCAAAATCGCAAAGAAACTGATCCACAGCATTTCTTCAGGAATAGTCAGTCCACCTATTTTATAAACATTTTCTGAGAATATTTTGGGAAAGCGCCAGGCATCAGGCCCCCAGATCAGCATGGCGCCGTTGGCCAGAGCAATGGCCGTCCCCTGCGTGCTCATGAGAAGAAACACATGATGGGATTTCCAGAGCTTATTATAAAACACCCATTGGAGAGCGATGCCCAGTGCGGCCACGACTAAAGTTGTAATAATAATCGCCAGCCAGAAAGGAAGCCCCAGGAGCATGTAACAGCTGATCGCTCCGAATGCCCCCAGCATGAAAAATTCGCCCTGCGCAAAATGGATGACATTCAGCGCCCGCACCGTTAAGCTGAAAGACAACGCAATCAGCGCGTAAATGCTGCCGATGGCAATACCGCTGATAATTTGTTGGGATAATAGTGAAGTAATCATTAATTTCACCTATGAAATATTTATACGAGTTGGCATTTTTTCAGCGGGTCACGTCTTTCCTGACGGGAAAGACGTGACCCAAACTACTTACTTTCGGATTACATGCTTTTGACGACAACGGTTTTTCCGTTTTTAACCTGCATAATAATCGCACCTTGCCCGAGTTGACCGTTGGAATCGCATTCGATTTTACCGATAATTCCCGTCTTGTTTTTTACCGAACGCAGTTTGGCCATTATGGCTTCTTTATTCGTACCGGCTTCTTTTATCGCATCTCCCAATAGAACCGCGCAGTCATAAGCCAGAGCTGACGTCGGCGTAGGCATCACGCCGAATTTACTTTTATATTCGTCTATAAACTTCTGCACCTTCGGATCGGGATTATCCGCGGAAAAGTATGTTACTATATACAAACCCTCTGCTGCCGCACCAGCCAGCGTGAGAAAAGCACCCTGTAATACACCGGAACTTCCGAATACCGGAAGCTTTACACCGTATTGCTTCGCCTGCGTAAGAATCTGCGCACCCTCAATATACAATCCCCAAAGAACTATTGCTTCCGCATTGCTGGCCTTTATCTTATTGAGTTGCGCGGCAAAATCCTTATCGCCGACATTAAAGCTCTCCACACAAACAGGCTCCAGCCCGTATTTTTTCATTTTAGCCAGTACCGCATCCTTTCCACCCTTGCCGTAATCCGAACTGTCATGCAGTATTGCCAATTTTTTCAAACCCTTATCTTTAACAATGAAATCGACGAAATTAGATGCCATAATTACGTCGGAAGGAGTGATCCTGACGAACCATTTATTATTGGGCTTTTCCGTGAGTTTAGGAGAAGCTCCCATCAGCAACTGAGGAGTCTTTTCTTTTTCCGTAATATCCATCGTCGCCAGACAAACCGGACTGTTGGGGGTACCGATAACGGCAATTACCTCATCCTTGAATAACAGTTTCTTTACGGCATTAATGCTCATCGTCACTTCTCCCCGGTCATCCATTACCACGCCTTCGAGTTTCTTTCCGGCAATGCCTCCTGCTTTATTAATCTGGTCGATATAAAGCAAGATGCCGTCTCTCTGGCCCTGACCCATCATGCTGCTGCCGCCGGTCATCGGTCCCAATATCCCGATTTTAATCGTCGAATCAGCACTCGAGTAATTGGGAATGAAAAATAATGCTGCCGAAACCAAAGCCAACGCAATAATTTTAATCTTTTTCATGATTGCCTCCTTTACAATTAATTGTTTTGTTTATTCTACGATATATTGTTTTCTTTCCAAACCGGCCGTCAATTGTTCGTAACCGTTTTCGGTAATAAGGTAGATATCTTCCGGGAAACCTCCCAATACTCGAAACTGGGGAATATCCAGCGCCGGAATTTCCACAGCCAGTATCATGCCGGGCCGAATAATTTCTTCCTCATCCGCCGTAATCCAGGGTTTCTCATGAATGTGCAGCCCCTCGCTGTGCCCCATAAAGGTATGCGAATAGATAAAATCAACACCCTGTTTCTTGAGGTCATTCGGCACATTGTCGATCACTTTCATTGCCGCTTTGTGGATATCGCATATCCGATTTCCCGGCTTAATCGCACCTTCGGCAGCCAGCATTCCTTGCTCACTTATTTCAACCAAACGGTTTTGCAGATCACTCGGCTTTCCGATGCAAAACTGTCGCTGGCAATCACAGCAATAGCCTTTGAGCGATGCACCGCCGTCAAAAAACATTTGCGTACCCTTGAGGAGCGGCCTGTCCACGGGACGCGGCGTCGCCATATTAAAAGGAGTCGCTCCTCCCCGAAACATCACATCGCCCTGCATCGGCGTATCAAAAGCACCCTCTTCAATAAATGTCTGCCAGCAAATCTTTAACAATTCCCGTTCCGTAATTCCCGCATGCGCACCTTCAATGCATTTCTTCCAGCCCTTTATGGTAATTGCCACTACTTTTCTCATGATATCCTGTTCCCAAGGCGACTTTACCATTCGCTGAGACCAGATCATTTTAATCGCATCTTTAAATGTCGTCTTGGGAAACTGACTTGTTATTTTGTTGTAATCATTAAAGGCCAGCATCATCGGAATTGTCGGGGCTCCTGTTTCCACTCCGATTGTCTTCCCCTCCAAACCCAGCTTCTTTATTACATTGACAACCGCTGTTATCGAATCGGCGGGAAGTCCCCAATATTGGGAACCGCCATAGCCCTGAATCAAGTCCTTTGCGAGCCACGTAGAGCTGCACGCATACTCTTCCAGTATCTGGGGAACGATCACGGCGACTTCCCCCTTACTGTTCATTACACAGCACTGCAGCCATTCCAGAGTCCAGGTTCTGCGGAATCCCGAATAGTAATAGACATTTTTCGGATTAAACAGAAGCAATCCGTCCAAACCGTTCTCCGCCATCTTTTTTTTCGTTCTTTCAATACGTCCCTGAAACTCGTCATAGGGAATTTCCGGATCGGTTACCCTTTTTTCCAATTCAATTCCAACTTTCATTGCGTCCTCCTTTTACGGATATTTACGTTTATAACTGCAATTCAGTTACATCGTATTTATTATTGGTTTTGCCTGCTTCCGCTGCCTCAACGGCTACGACTCCACTTTTTTCCCCAAATAAAAGTTCTTTATTTCGGAATTATCCAGCAGTTCCTTCCCGGTGCCGGAAAGCACGATCTTCCCGGATTCCAGAACATAAGCACGATCGGAGTGATTAAGTGCCATAAAGGCATTCTGCTCCACCACAAACACGGATATACCTTCCGCATTAATGGTTTTGACGATATCGTAAATCGATTTTACCAGCATGGGAGCGAGTCCCATCGACGGTTCATCAAGCAGCATCAATTTCGGTTTGGCCATAAGAGCCCTGCCCATCGCCAGCATCTGCTGCTCGCCGCCGGACAGCGTCACCGCCGGCTGCTTTCTTCTTTCTGCAAGAATGGGAAACAAAGAATTTACCCATTCATAATCTTTAGTCTTGCCGGCCTTGTCACCATTTCTTGTATAGCTTCCCATCAGTAAATTTTCTTCCACCGTCAGCTGCGGGAATATCCGCCTTCCTTCCGGACATTGAGCAATTCCTTTTCCCGTAATCTTCGGTATTTTCAGCTTCGTCAGGTCTTCTCCCTCAAAAAGAACTTCTCCCGAACTCGGCTTCAATATGCCCGATATCGTCTTGATGATGGTTGTTTTGCCGGCACCGTTGGCTCCGATCATGGCAACAACTTCACCCTTGTTTATGTTTAAAGACACGTCCCGCAACACCTGCAGGTTTCCGTAAAAAACATTTATTTTATTGATTTTCAGCATAAGCGATAAACTCCTCTCCGAGATAAGCTTTGATGACGGCCTTATCTTTTTGAACATCTCCGGGATTACCTTCGGCAATTTTTTCGCCGTGATCCAAAACAACGACTTTATCCGACACGTGCATGACGATATTCATATCATGCTCAATCAGTATAATTGTTATGCCCAGTTTATCTTTTATGTTGTAAATTACTCGGACGCATTCTTCGCTTTCATTGCTGTTCATGCCGGCCGTCGGTTCGTCCAGCAACAGAATTTTCGGTTCAGTCGCCAAAGCTCTGGCCATTTCCAGCTTTCTTTGATCACCGTAAGACAAATTTTTAGCCTGAAAATCGAATTTATCCGCAATGTGAAAATGTTTTAAAATTTCCATCGCCTTATCCGCACTCGAACTTTCTTTTTTGATCAAGCCGGCCGTCCGGAACATCGATCGAAAGAGTCCGGTACGTTCTCTTAATTGGCGGGCTACAAGCACATTATCCAGAGCGGTCATCCAGGGAAATATTTTGATGTTTTGAAAAGTCCTGGCTATACCGATATCGGCGACTTTATGAGGCGGGAAACCGGTAATATCGAGCTCGCCATACCGGAATCTTCCCTTATCGGGCTTATAGAAACCGGTGAGCAGATTAAATACTGTGGTTTTTCCGGCACCGTTCGGACCAATGATACTTAAGATTTTGTTCTTCTCGACTTCGATGCTCAAATTTTTTACAGCTGAGATTCCACCGAAATTCTTCGATACATCCTCGATTGTTAAGACAATGTCCATAGCGCTACTCCCTTTTACTTTTTATGATCGGATACTTTTCAACACCATACAGGAAACTCTTGCCAAAAGATATTTCTGAGCCAATCAACCTTACTGAGCGTATTGCACATTGGAAATTAATTATAATTATCATATATTGATATTCTATTATCAAATAACGATAACACCTTTTACAGGAATGTTTGCCTGATTGTCAAGTATTTTTTTAACAGAATTTATATTACAAACACCACCCGGCAAGAAATTACCTGTTATAACAAACATTAACCCAGGTTACGCAATAGGACATAAAAGATTAGCAGGATTGTCATTGCTAGCGAAGCGAAGCAATCTAAGTAGCTGACTATATGAAATTGCTTCGTCGCTCCGTTCCTTACAAAGACTGTTATTTTGTAAATTATTTTTCTATTGCGTAATCTGGGATTGACAACCTGTAGTCTGAAATATTATCTCTTTTCGCGATCATCACACACGGGGTTGTCCTGCTTATTTTTCAGATTAGCATTTGGAATAATCAACAGATAATTTTACTATCTGGTTTTATTGTGGGGAGTATTTAGAATTTCGTTCAGGCTGCCCGTACGGTACCCTTTGAGGTCCAAAACCGTATAGGCAAAACCCAAACGTTGAAATTTATCATGGATTTTGTCGGCAAGATCAGCATCAAAAAATTTACTGCGTTCCGCGGCGGGCACTTCAATTCTCGCGATATTCCCGTGGTGTCGCACCCTCACCTGTCGAAATCCCTGGTCGATGAGAAACTGTTCCGCCCGATCGATTGCCGCAAGCTTATCTGCGTTTATCTTTTGCCCGTAAGGAATCCTTGAAGCAAGACAAGCCGCAGCCGGTTTATCCCAGGTTGGCAAATTCATTTTCCGGGAAAGTATTCGTATGTCTTCTTTCGTCAGACCCGCTTCCTGCAGAGGACTGCGTACTTCCGATTCGGCAACGGCCTGCGCCCCCGGCCGGTAATCCCCCAGATCGTCAATATTCGATCCTTCCACAACATGCCGGATATTATTACCACGCGCTACTTCGCTTACTTTAGAAAGCAACTCGCGTTTGCAGTAATAACATCTATCGGGCGGATTATCGGAAAAACCTTTTATGTCCAACGGATCAAATTCGATAATAACATATCTGACATTTAGATCACCGGTAAAAACAGCGGCATCCTGCCTTTCTCTTTCAGGGCAGACAGACGATTGCGCCGTTACGGCGATCACATTATTCCTCAATACTTCCCGGGCGACACTCAAAAGAAAAGAGCTGTCCACGCCGCCCGAATAGGCCACGGCAACACTTGCCAATTGTTGAATAATATTTTTTAATTTTTCCAGTTTCTCTTCGGGATTCATAAACATCCATTATCTGACGGAATGCAGTCTCATTGAATATTGGCAATACATTCCCTGCTTTTTCAGCGGAGATTATCCGCCAGAATTTCCGCAGTGTGTTTCACCCTTATTTTGCTTCCGGTTTTATCCAACCCGCCCTTTATCTGCATGATGCAGCCCGGACACTCCATGCAGACCATATCGGCATGAGTATCTTCAATATTCTGCAATTTGCGTTGCAGTATGCGGGAGGATATCTCCGGCTGCTTCACTGTGTATGACCCGCCCATCCCGCAACACATATCCGATTCGAAGGATTCAACAATATCGTAGCCGGCTTTCCTCATCAATGTACGCGGCTCTTCGTAGACATTTAAAAACCGCTTGGCATGGCAGGAATCGTGATAAGTTATTCTCTCCAAATGTTTTGCCTCTTTCAAAGTAAGGCGTTTCTCATCGACAAGTTTTTTGACAAAAGTGGAAAAATCATAAGTCCTGGCTGCAAGCTCTTTGGCTTGGGCAATCCATTCGGTTTTCCCTTCCGTTTCGAGCACATGAACAAATTCCAGCTTCAGCGCCGATGCACAGGAAGCACAAGCTGTAACTACATAAGGAACACCGTCTTTCAACAGAGCTTTAATGTTTTCTATTGCGGCTTCCGCCGCCAGATCATAGTCTCCCGATCCGCGGAAAGGAGTACCGCAGCAGGACTGCTCCTCGGGAAATATTACTTCTAATCCGGCCTTATTGAGAACTTTTACTACTGCTTCGCCGATATGGGGATAAACAAAATCAATGGCACATCCCGCAAAGAAAGCAACTTTTTCTCCTCCCTGCGGCTGTTTGATTTTTTTGATTCTCTCCCGGAAAGGCGTTTCGGCAACTGTAGGCAGGCTACGAAATTCTGCAAGACCGGAAAAAAACATGGGCAGATGGCGGATAAAACCGTCTTTCGCCAATGGTTTTTGAGCGAGATAACCGGCACGCAGAAGGGAATGAAACAGTTTACGGTTCCTGATCACCGCAAAGGCTGCCTTCTGAATAAAAGGCATCCCCTTTTTCTGTACAATGCGGCGGCGAATTTCCAGAATAAGTTCGGGAATATTAACCTTTCCCGGGCAAACTGTTTTACAACGTCCGCAGGTGATGCATAGCCCCTGTATGTCTTCGGCATTCTGCATCAGATTGAACCATGATGTAAGAATCGTACCGATCCCTCCCGTGTAAACGTGCCCGAAAACATGACCGCCGACCAGGCGATAAACGGGGCAGACATTAAGACAAGCAGCACAGCGGATACATTGCAGAGCATTGCGGAATTGCGGATCCGCGGCCATGGCGGTGCGCTGGTTATCCATAAGAATTATATGCAGCTCCTTTTGTGTCCCATCCGTATTGGGAGTCGGTGCGGATATCATGGAAACGTAACTTGTGAGCAGCTGCCCGGTGGCGCTCCTGGGAAGTGCCTTCAGGATCGGGACGGCATCCTGAACACCGGGAATTAATTTTTCCAAACCGACCAGAACAACATGAATTTTAGGCAACGTCGTCACCAGGCGGGCATTGCCTTCATTGGTTACCAGAACAATGGTGCCGCTTTCGGCAATCGCGATATTTGCTCCCGAAATCCCCATGTCCGCTTCAAAAAAATATTTCCGCAGTTCCCTGCGCGCCACCTTGACCAGTTTAGGAATGTCCGTCGTCAGACGTTCGCTGATTTCTTTACTGAAAAGATCAGCCACCTGCTCGCGGGTCATATGAATGGCCGGCAAAACCATATGAGACGGTCGCTGCCCGGCCAGTTGTATGATCCATTCACCCAGATCCGTTTCCTTCACACTGATACCGGCCGCTTCCAGATCGTAATTGAGGTGAATTTCTTCCGAGGCCATCGATTTCGACTTCACGATCCGGTAAACGCCCTTTTCTCTGGCCAAATTGAGGATGTATTTTTTTACTTCTTCGGGGCTGCTTGTACGAAAGACCTTTGCTCCTCTTGCTTCCGCATTCTTTTTAAACTGTTCGGCAAGTGCATCCAGATGTTGCGACGCCTTACCCTTGATATCGGCAATGGAATTTCTCAATTCCTCGAAATCCAATCCTTCATAGGCCTTCGCCCGGCTTACTACATAAGCTTCGGAAAAGCTCCCCAGTGCGCTGGTCAGCGTTTTCTGCGCCATTGCTTCTTCGGCTCTTTTTCTCAGTTGACTGCTCATTTTTAATTCTCCGGTTGATCTACAAAAATCACAATAAGGCGTTCCGGCCCGTGGACACCAATGGTCAGGACTCGCTCAATATCAGCTGTACGGCTGGGCCCCGTAATAAAAGTTAAATAGTCGGCATCCCGGGGATTGATTTCCGCCAAAGCCGTCGTCAGATCGGGTAATATTTTATTCGTGGAAACGATGGCCAGATGTATATTCGGCAGCATGGACACTAACCGCTGTTCAACCGCACCGGCATTTTGCATAAGCGTTCCCGTATCGGCTATGGCCCAGTCCATCTGGCTTATACCGATTTTCGCCAAAGCAGCCGTTTCGAAGCTGATATCGAATCTCAATCCCTCCACTTTTTCCACAAGTTCTTTTTTTCGCATTGCCGTCAAAAACGGGCAGTCGGCCCATACGGCCGTAGGACCGTTTAATTCGGCAATACCTTCCTTTTTCAAAAACTCCACAATAAACGACAGGGCATCTTCATCTGCGGAAAAACGATATACTTCACTACCCACAGCTTCCGCCTTTATCTTAAAAGTATCAATCATCATTACTCTTCCTCACTCATCTGGTGTGTTCGTCAATCCGTGGTGAAAATGTTTTATATTGAATAACCCGGAAAATGTATTTATCTATGCAAACACTTCTTTATTGTAAAATGGAGAATATTTGTCAGTTTCTAACCGATTATTTCGGTGGTATCGGAAAATCAACGCAGTTTATTAATCATGCTGGCCATATATCCCGCTCCGAAACCATTGTCGATATTGACTACGCAGACACCGCCGGCACAGCTGTTCAGCATGGACAGAAGCGCAGCGATTCCCTGAAAACTGGCACCATAACCGACGCTCGTCGGCACGGCGATTACCGGCTTGTCTACCAGTCCACCGACGAGACTGGGCAGGGCGCCTTCCATACCGGCGGCAACAACAATCACTTTTGCCCCCCGGATAGCAGGCAATTTATCAAACAGGCGGTGCACACCGGCCACACCGACATCAGTAATTCTTTCCACACGGTTGCCGAATATTTCGGCCGTAACGGCGGCTTCCTCGGCAACAGGCAGATCGGATGTCCCTGCCGTAACCACAGCAATATAACTTGCCGGCATGGACATTTCTTTTTTCCGCACCGTAATAGTGCGGGCGAGATGATTATAGGCGGCATCAGGGCAAATGGTTTTAATCTCTTCATACAGCGCTTCCGTGGCGCGCGTGGCCAGAATGTTCGAATCCGTAGCCAGCATTGCCTGAACAATCGTTTTCACCTGCTCCATTGTTTTCCCCGGACAATAAATCACCTCCGGATAACCCACCCGCCGCTCCCGGTGAACATCGAGTTTAGCGCAGCCCAGATCCACATAGGATACATGCTGCAGTCGGGAGATTCCGTCTTCAATACTTATTTTTTTATCCCGGATATTTTCCAGGAGCAGTCGAACATCTTTGTCATCCATTCAATCAACCTTTCCGAGTATTATTTCTTACGGACAACCGCTCGGCTTGTTGCGCCTTTTTCCGTATTATTCAAAAGATCGTATATTTCTTTTACACCGACACCTTTTTCCCTGGCCAGCTTCAGACAATCTTCATATTCCACCTTGGATTTAATCTTCTTTCCCCGATAGTAACCGTTTTTAACGGAGATCGCACCGAATTTTGTCTTCAGCGTTGAAAAATCCCGTTTCAGC
>MVRV01000061.1 GCA_002068015.1 Smithella sp. PtaU1.Bin162 | reverse complement strand
CATCGGCTCCCTCGCGCGCCAGGGCCAGAGCGCAAGCCCGGCCAATGCCCCGGGCGGCTCCCGTAACGATTGCTACCTTGTCTCTTAAATTCATTGAATCAGCTCCTTTCTTTTTATCCACCGCCCGGATGTCGCCATCCGGAATATCTCACGCACATCTGCAAGTAAACCCGCCATCCACAACGATTTGCGCCCCGGTAATATATTTGGCCTCATCCGACGCAAGAAATAAGGCGGCATGAGCGACATCCCAGGCATCACCCATCTTACCCGTTGGGCATTTTTTATTCCGGATTTCAATCATTTTTTGCACGTCGCCGTCTGCATAAAACTCCCGGAGAGGTTCACGAATCAGCGGCGTATCCATCAAACCCGGCAAAATAGTATTGGCGCGGATATTTTTATCCGCATATTGCAACGCTATCCCCTGTGTTAATCCTACTATCCCTGCCTTGCTGGCATAGTAGGTAATATAGGGAAGTCCGACGTACCGGATCGCTGCTACGGAGGAAATATTGATGATCACACCTCCGCCTTCTTTCTCCATATGAGGGAGAGCAAATTTGCAAGTCAAAAACATACTCTTCAAATTAATCGTCAGTACACGGTCCCAGGTTTCTTCGCTGGTTTCCGCAAGGCCACCCAATACAACAATGCCCACATTGTTATGCAGGATATCGATCCGCCCGAAGGTTTGAATGCATTGATCGACCATCGCTTTGACTTCATCTGACCTGGCAACATCGACCTTCATCACTTCACAGACGCCGCCTTCCCGGTCGATAATCGCTTTGGTTTCCCCGGCGGCAGCGGGATTTAAATCCACGGCAAATACTTTCGCTCCCTCCCGGGCAAAAAGCGCGGCGGTGGCTTTCCCGTTTCCCCATCCCGGTCCTGCTGATCCGGCACCGGTAACAATAGCCACTTTATTTTTTAAACGGCCACTCATTTTCTTTTTCCTCCATCCACCATCAACAAATAATTTTTAAACAATTATTTTCATCATCCGCCCAGCGTTACCCGCGGCAGCCAAAGAATAATCTCGGGGAAAACAACACACAGAAACAGTCCCACCGCCTGAAGAAACACGAAGGGAATAACACCCCAATAGATGTCCCAGGTTGTGACTTCAGGCGGCGCCGCACCTTTCACAAAAAAGATAGAATAGGCAAACGGTGGCGTAAGAAACGACATCTGGAGATTGACGCAGACAAGCAATGCAAACCAAAGAGGGTCAAAGCCCAATCCATTGGCCACCGGCAAAAAAATGGGCACAACGATAAACAGCAGTGCCTGCCAAGAGATAAAGAAACCTCCGATAAACAGAATAAACATCATAATGAAAAGGACAAACCATTTGCCGAAAGGCAGACCAATTAAGATGCTCTTAACCAGAGTACCACCGCCAAGGTAAAGAAAAACAGCGTTAAACATACCGGCACCAATGATAATGAAGAAAACCATTACAGAAACAATCAGCGTCGAATAAGCGGATTCTTTTATGTTTTTAAGACTTAAAGCGCGGTAAGCGGCGGCGATCAGCAAGGCGAAAAAAGCCCCCACTCCGGAAGCCTCGGTGGGTGAAGCAATGCCTGACATAATCGAACCTAAGACTGCGAGCAGTAAGACAACCGTAGGTATCATATAGTAGATGCTGCGGCGAATCAACTGCCAGGTCAGGGGAGGCCGTTCTTCTTTCGGAATAGCCGGAGCGAAAGAAGGCTGAAGCCAGCACCGTAAAATAACATAAACAAGATATAATAAAGCAAGCAGAATCCCCGGTAAAAGGGCGGCGGCAAAAAGTTTGGCGACCGACAAATTAGCCATCGGGCCGTACATAACAAGCATAACACTGGGAGGTATCAGTATCCCCAGGCTCCCGCCCGCACAGACGACGCCGGAGGCCAATCCCTTATCATACCTGCGCTTGAGCATGGAAGGAATGGCAATAAGTGTCATTGCCGTAACGGTTGCGGCAATGACTCCGGTGCAGGCGGCAAATACGGTACAAGTAACTATGGTGGCGATAGCCAACCCCCCTCTTACGGGGCCGAATAATTCATAAAGAGCCTGATATACGTTTTCCGCTATGCCGCTTTTTTCTAAAATCGTTCCCATAAAAACGAACAGCGGAACTGCAATTAAAACCTCACTCTCCATAACATCGAAAGTCTGCAAAACGACCATAGGAAAAATTGCCGGTCCCATAAATATCAAACCACCGACAAGTCCGATAAACATCAAGGCAAAGGCAAGATGAACACCGAGGATCACGAAAGTCAGAAGAACAAAAAACATGGCAACAGCAAAAATTTGTTCAGGACTCATTAACTTTCTCCTTCCTGAGCAGTAGTATGTTGCGGATTAACTCAGACAGGCTTTGTAGAAAAAGCAAAATAAAAGCTACCGGTATAACGGTTTTGATAGGAGCCGCAGGAAACGGCCAACCCGTCGTGGAAAGATTTTCTCCTGTTCTCCACGCATCAGCGGCGAATCTGAAACCGGCCCAGGTTAACAAAATCGTTACAAAAAGAAAAAAAACAATATAAACAGCCGCATCAAAGATCAATTTACCCCTTGGTGAGAGCACATTGTAGACAATATCGATGCGGACATGACCCTTATGAAGAAGAGTATAAGCTCCTCCCAGCATGAACTGCAAACCGAACAGCATCCAGCAGACATCATATCCCCATTCGGAAGGCATATTGAATAATTTACGCATCGACACTTCGTATATAACCACCAGCATAAGCGGGATAACCACCCACGCGGCAATCCTTCCCGTCCATTCACTGACCAGATCTATACAGTCAATAAATTTCATTCTCGCTTCTCCTCATTGTTTTGCAGTGCTGCTCGCCTCTCGAGGCGGGCAGCACTGCTTTATTTAAAACAAGGATTCCTTAATCGAATTTCGTCAGGTCATAATAGGGTTTATGCTTGCTGATAAAGTCCTTTTGAGAATTCCACACTTTGGCAAAATAGGCGTCTTTCTTCGATAATTCGTCCAGAATTTCCATGGTGATCTTTCTGGTTTTAGCCTGATCTTCTCTCGAGAGTTTGGTAGTAACAATACCGATTTCCCGGATCTTCTTGTCGGCGGCCATCGTTTCCATCCAGAATTTCGCATAGCCTTCGAAACTCGCTTTCATTGCAGCTGATTCCACAATAGCTTTCAGATCATCAGGCAAAGCATTCCAGGACTTCGGTTTAATCAACAACTGGAAAATATTGTTCGACATATGCACAGGCGGCCCAAAGCGGTATTTGCAAACTTCATGAAAGCCCATGCTGTAATCCTGCGATGCTTCCAGAAACTCCGCACCGTCAATCAGACCCCTCTGCAATGCAGGCAATACTTCCCCGCCCGGCAGCAATACCACCGAGGCACCCAATTTTTTCCACAGATCCATACTGAGACCGGCTGCTCTGATTTTCATGCCTTTCAAATCCGCCAGAGTCTTAACGGGTTTTTTGGTCCACACTTCTTCGGGAGGCGAAAGCCCCAGAGGAAATACGACAACTTCATTTTTATACATTTCCTGTTGCAGCTCTTTTCCGCCACCGCCGTACATCCAGGTGATAAGATCGTTGAACTCCAGCACGCCTCCGGGCAGAGTATAGAAGAGGTCGCCGGCGGGATACTGGCCTTTTTGCCAGGCCGGAGTGTTCATCCCGAAATCAAGAAGACCGTCGCGCACTGCTTCATAAATTTTCGTTGCCGGAGTAATCTCTCCAACATCATGCAGCTCAATAACCAATCTTCCGCCGCTCATCTTCTCCACATTTTCTTTCCACAAAACAATGGTATATTTCCCCAGCGGCTGACTTAAATTAAAGCAGCCCTGCCCCTTCCACTTGATCGGCTTATCCGCTGCACCGGCTACTCCGACCATTACAAGCCACACCGCAACCATCGCCATCGCTATCAATATCAATGGACGACGCTTTGTCCTGATCATGTTTGACCTCCCTTCATTTTTGTTGTTCGTTGAAGAATTTCCGGAGAGTTGTCATTAACAACCTCCTCTCCACGCCCCGCTATTCTTTTTTTAAAAAAACAAGAATAGCTTATCTTGCTTTATATGGCCGACTGTCGGCCAATTTTCATTTATTCCTCCCGGAAGTATCCTTTCTTAAGGCTTGGAGAAATATCTCAACTGCGGTAAAGCACTTTCCTGACTGCCTTGACAATATCATCTTCCTGAGGAATCACGGCACGCTCCAAAGGTTCAGTGTAGGGAATCGGCACGTCTTTAGCTCCCACCCGTGCAACCGGTGCATCGAGAAAATCAAACGCCTCTTCCTGGATTTGTGCGGCAATTTCCGCCCCGAATCCGCCTGTACGGCATTCTTCATGAACGATGACAGCGCGATTGGTGTTACGGACGGATTTAAGGACAGTCTCCATATCGAGGGGAACAAGTGTTCTCAGGTCGATCACTTCCGCCTCAATCCCTTCCTGAGCCAGACGAGCGGCGGCCTGCAGGGCTACCGTAACCATATAGGAAATCGTTACGATGGTTACATCTTTTCCTTTTCTCTTGACATCGGCCTGGCCCAGGGGAATCAAATATTCTTCGTCCGGAATCGCCGATTTTGCGGCATAAAGCAGTTTATGTTCGATAAACAGAACGGGATTGTCGTCCCGAATGGCGGTTTTGAGAAGCCCCTTGGCATCATATGCATTGGACGGCATAACGATTTTTAAACCGGGAATATGCAGGAAAAGCCCCTCCAGGCATTGCGAATGCTGGGCGGCATTGCCCCTGCCTCCGCCTTCCTGCGTACGAATCACCATGGGTACTTTAGCCGCCCCCCCCGACATGTAAGTCATTTTGGCCACTTGATTGATAATTTGATCCATGGCTACGCCGCTGAAATCAATATACATCAATTCCGCAACAGTCCGGATACCGGTCATGGCCGCTCCCAGCGCAGAACCGATAATTGCCGATTCCGAGATGGGGGTGCTCCTGACCCGCTGCGGTCCGAACTCATCCAGCATTCCCTTGGTTACTCCGAAGATTCCGCCGTAGCGGCCGATATCTTCGCCAATCAGCAGAAGAGAAGGATCTCTTTCCATCTCTTCTTTGATTGTAATTCTGAGTGCATCTACAAAAGTAATTTCCGACATAATTTACTCTCCAATCGTTTCTTTTTCAATGAAACAGATCTTGAAGAGCCTCTTCCGGTGCAGGCAGGGGGCTCTCTTTTGCAAATTGAACAGCATTTTCAATGGAAGCGTTCACAGCGGCTTCTATTGCTTTTTCCGTTTTTTCGGTCATTTTCTTTTCTTTGATCAGGCGTTTCGCGAATTGTTTAATCGGACAACGCTTGAGCCATTCGTCCATCTCTTCCTTGGAACGATAGGTAATGCCTTTCCCCGGATCTCCCGTGAAATGGCCAAAGAAACGATAGGTGATGCAATCAAGCAGCGTCGGTCCCTCTCCGGCTCTTGCTCTCGCTACCGCTTCAGTCATTTTCGTATATACGGCAATGACGTCGTTCCCGTCGACGTTTACTCCCGGAATGCAATAGGCCGCAGCACGATCAGAGATATTGCAGGCGGAAACGGATTCGCCCACCGGAGTAGACAGACCATAAAGATTATTTTCACAGACGAAAATCACCGGCAGCTTCCAGAGAGCAGCCATATTGACACTTTCATGGAACGTACCCTGATTTGTCGCTCCATCTCCGAAAAAGCACACACTGACCTGATCCGTCCTTCTGTTCTGAATGCTGATTCCCGCTCCCACGGCAATCGGCAAACCGCCGCCGACAATGCCGTTTGCTCCCAGGTTTCCTTTCTGGAAATCGGCGATGTGCATCGATCCTCCTTTGCCTTTGCAATAGCCTGTTTTTTTGCCAAAGAGTTCAGCCATCATTAATTTCGCATCAGCTCCCTTGGCCAGACAATTGCCGTGTCCCCGGTGGGTATTCACCATAAAATCATCCGGCCGGAGAGCAGTGCAGGCACCTACGGCAACCGCCTCCTGCCCGATACAGGGGTGAATATTTCCGCGGATCAGGGCATGCTCAAACAGTTCAATCGCCTTTTCCTCAAAACGACGAATCGTCAACATCTGTTCGTACATGTTAAGACACATTTTACTATCTATCTTTGATATCATTTTTCTCACCTGACCTTTTTATTCCCTTTTCCTTCTTCTTTTTTTAAACAAGAAGGCATGAAGGGTTTTCGATTAGTTCCCGTATGCGGTTTAAGAAAAACCCCGCGGCCGCGCCATCAACAATCCGGTGATCGGAAGACAATGTCAACCAGGCCAGAGGCTTGATTTTAATTTCTCCTTTCTCGACTACCGGTTTTTCTATTGTCCTTCCCACACCCAATATGGAACATTCCGGCGGGTTGATGATGGGGCTCATCATGTCAATTCCCAGCATCCCCATATTGGACAGTGTGAAGGTTCCTCCCGTAACATCTTCCAAAGACAGTTTGCCTCTCTTTGCCTTTTTGGTGAGATTTCTGATGTTGGAAGCAATTTCGGCAAGCGTCTTTTGATCTGCACGCCGGACAACGGGAACGATCAATCCATCCTCCAGAGCAATCGCCACACCCATATTAACTTCATCAAGCAGATGAATTCGGTCGCCGGCGAAACGGGAATTCATGATGGGATTGTTCTTCAGCGCTGAAGCCACGATTTTCACCAGGATATCCGTTACCGTTAATTTAACTTTAGCCCGTTTTTCGACCTCATCTTTTACCTTTTCTCTCAGGTTAAGGACTGCAGACATATCAACTTCTACGGACAGGTAAAAATGAGGAACGTCCCGGAAACTTTCCGTCATGCGCTGGGCAATGATTTTCCGGATACCGGTAAGTGGAATAACTTTTTCGGCTGCCTTGAGTTTTGTTTCTGCAACCGTAGCTTTACCGGCCGCACCGGCAACATCAGCTAAAACAATCCTTCCCTCCGGGCCGGAACCTTGCAGTGAGGAAAGATCGATTCCTTTTTCTTCAGCGGCCTTTTTAGCCGCCGGAGAGGCAAAAACTCTTTTACCCGTCGTTTTGGCTTCCGTTCGGGCGGCAGCTGCAGGCGCCTGCTCCGGAGACGGAGTCTGTGTTTTTACTAACTCAATTTCCGGCAATGCTTCTCCCTCTTCCGCAATAATAGCAATGGGCGTCGTTACCGGAACAACAGCACCCTCTTTATAAAGTACCTTCCGGAGAATACCGGAAGCGGGAGATTCATATTGAAAATTGATTTTTTCCGTAAGTATTTTCAGAAGAGGTTCGCCTTTTTCTACACGTTCTCCCTCCTTCTTCAACCATTTTTCGATTGTTCCTTCCGTCATGGTCAGACCGAGTTTCGGCATTATTATCGTTGTTGCCACGTGAATCCTCCAAATATATTTATTTGTATTTTCGGCTTATTTCCGACAGCAGCCATTTTCATCGCCCTTTTCCGGACTCATCATCAACAATCCAACTTCCGCATCCAGGCGTCGCATCAAGCGCATTCCGGTGATTTCGGAAATAATTATATCAGCTGTAACTAAAACGGGATTTCCGCCGGTTGAAAAATGCCCGGCCAGACTCTTTCCATCGGAAGCGCAAAAACAGCCGTGAAAATGGATCATCAGTTCGCCCTCCGGCGACTGACAAATCACGCCCTGTCCGCTCGTAAATTCGATGGGTCCGCCGACCGTAATCGGATCGCTGTATCGTATGCCGGAAGGTGTGGAGGTATCTAATATGGGAAGGAGATATTGCGCCTGTCGCAGGCTGCCCAGCACACAACTTATATAGCCCTGCTTGATGTCGTGAAAACGACATACTTCAGTAATACCTCCCATCAGATCGGTTCCCGGTTTTAGTCTCGCCGCAATTAAACGGCCGCCGGTTCCTACCATCGATAAAAATCTTACTTCATTGTCCATCGCAGGTTACCCCCTCGAGAGCATTTATTTTCCTCGTCAAAGCAAATCTAAATACCGTAACAATGTGGAAAATCCGTATCGTGAAAACCAAACTGTGGAAAATACTATTTCTGTTCGTTTCTTTTATTTGAATTTTGCAACTACTGTGCCACTGATTGAAAGCATGAAAAACATTGATAAGACGTGATATTCATACGCGCTATTCGATGCATTTCTGCATCGATTCTCCACTCGTAAAAGGATTTTACCTTTTAATTTTCTATCTTTTCAATAGATAATGCCCTTACGCATTAATAATGCATTTCAGCATTGGGCACCTTCTACATGAAACTGAAAAACGTGGCCTTAATACAGCGCAAGAAGGGAGAGGACTATGGCCAACCACAAGGAGCAACAGGCGATAGTGCAAGTGTAATTAATTTCTTACTGTTAAATTATACCGGAAAACGATATATTTAGCAAACTGCTTTTCCGTTTACTACTGCAGAATGCCAAATCCTGGCATCAAATAAGGAGAGAAACGATGAAATATTCATGGATAGAAGTAACTCAGGAAGAACATGTAGCCATGGTAGCACTAAACAGAACAAATCATCTTAATGCTTTGAGCTTTGATTTCGCAAAGGAAATTAATGATGTTTTTACCGAACTTGGCAAGACGGATGAAGTATGGGTTATTATCCTGAAGAGCAATGCCCGCATTTTTTGTTCCGGCCTCGATCTTAAGGATGCCCTGTCTCAGGGATTAATCGGCAATACAAAACAGATGCTCAATTTTCCAATTCTGGCGCACAATTTATTCGCCTGCTGTAATGTCATCGAAGAGTGTAAAAAACCGGTCATCGCCGCCGTACACGGAATGTGTGTCGGAGGCGGACTCGACATTATTTCCGCATGCGACTTTCGTCTCTGCACACAGGATGCGACCTTTTCTCTGCGGGAAGCAAGACTAGGCATTGTCGCCGACATGGGCTCCCTCCAACGACTTCCCTACATTATCGGGCAGGCTTCTACAAGACATATGGCTTACACGGGAAGATTTTTTACAGCGCAGGAAGCAGAGCGCATGGGGCTCGTTCTCAGTGTTCATGCCGATCAGGAAGCATTGATTGCTGCAGCGAAAAAACTGGCCGAAGAGATTAAAGAGAGCGCGCCGCTTGCCGTCCAAAACACCAAGGAAATTCTCAATTTCAGCCGGACCGCATCGATTCAAGACGGCATAACTCTGTCCACTCATAAAAACATGCTTCTCTTGAAATCGCGTGACTGCACGGAATCTATGACGGCGTTTATGGAAAAACGCAAGCCGGTTTACCGGGGAGAATAAACGTAATAAATCAGGTTTTATCAAACAGAAAAACTGCCGTCATATATTGAGAACGGAGGGTGTCCGGCCTTAAGAATATCTCGGCGTTCGCCGTCGCTCCGACCGTTCTCCCCAGGAAAACAGTGCTCCTCGTCCCATTTGTCCGCATACGGCGTTATCTTCTCCAAAGTAAAATCCCGCACCGTACTGCGCAACATCAGCATTTCTTCCGTTAAACCAAAATTCATGTCTCTGCTCTCCTTTCAGTAAATATGTATACTGACGGATTGCGCCGGATTTTTCTCTGAATCGTTTTCTACCCTGCATCAGAAACAGTATCATCATTAATTGTGATTGCCAAATCCGGACAAACATAGAGGCATTTCAGACAGCCTACACAGCTGTCCGAACTTTTGACAACGGACGGCTTATACCCGCTCGCGTTAAAACTGTCGGAAGTTGTAAAAATGTCCATATGGCACATCTCTCTGCAATAGCCACAATCCTTACAGACCACCGGATTGACCTCCACCGTATACTGACGTATGTCGCAGGCAAGGCAGCGCTCCGCCTCCGCAATAGCGGTTTCTTCGCTGTACCCTGACTCGACAAGACAAAATCCCCGGAGCCTGTCCTTCAGGCGAAGCTTTTCCTGCGCGGGGCGTCCGGTCCCCAATGGTTTTTCCTGCGGCAAAACTTCGATTATATCCGGCAATACTTCCCGATCTATCTTCCCCTCACCGCCCAGATAACGGTCTATGGAGACACACGCTAAACGACCCTGCGCAATTGCATCGATGATGGTCGACGGTCCCGTCACCGCATCTCCCGCAGCAAATATTCCTGCAATCGGTGTCGCCGACTGCGCATCAACCTTTGCGGTACCATTTTGATTTTCCGCCAGTTGTAAATTCCCCACTGCTACCGCTTGACCAACAGCCATGATAACAGCATCACTCTTCAGCGCAAATTCGCTGCCGGGAACGGGCACAGGCTTTGGTCTCCCGCTGCCGTCCACAGGGCCGGGGGTCATCCGGATACAGACAACCTTTCCCTTTAAAATTTTAACAGGAGACGCCAGAAACTCCATTTGTATACCTTCTTCTTCGGCCTCGGCGACTTCATCAGCTGCCGCCGGCATGTCTTCACGGTTTCTGCGATAAAGAAGAACAACCTTCGCCCCCATGCGGACGCTCGCCCGCGCAGCATCAATAGCCGTATTGCCGCCACCGACTACAACAACCTTTTTTCCGGTTTTAGTAATCTCTCCCGTATTCACACGTTTTAGAAAATCAATGCCTTTGATGACATGGGCAGCATCTTCCCCTCTTATCCCCATTTTCACCGGTTCCCAGGCACCGGACGCAACCAACACGGCATCGTAACCCTTCGCTTTTAATTCGGCAGCAGATAGAATTTTTGCCGAGGTAATAATTTTTACTCCATGCTTCTGAATGGCAGCGATTTCCTGATCGACCACATCATTAGGTAAACGATACTCCGGTATTCCATAGCGGAGCATACCCCCGGCTTTGGGCAACACTTCGAAAACAGTTACAGCGTGCCCCAATCCGGCAAGATAATAAGCCGCAGTAAGCCCGCATGGTCCGGCCCCGATCACAGCCACCGTCTTGCCGCTGGGCGTTGCTTTCCTTTCATACACCAGGTTCTCTCTGCTTTTTTCAAAAGCCGCCCGCTTCAGCAGCCGTATGGCTACGGCTTCATCGTATTGAATACGTGCACACTTCGCTTCACAGAAATGAACACAGGCGTAGCCGCATACGGCGGGAAACGGTATCTTCTCGCGGATCACGGCTAATGCGCAATCAAATTCTCCATTCCGAATATGCCGGATGTATCTGGGCACATCGATCCCGGCGGGACATGCTTCCCGACACGGGGCAATTTTTGTCTTTTTTACTATTGAAGCTGTCATTGTTACTCCTTTCTAACTCCTGTCTTTCATTCCCCCCTGCCACAACCTGTTAGGTTGTTGTGCGAATCATTCTATCGTTACCAAGCTTTTGGATATATAAAAGCCCACCGTGCTTTAAAATTCATTTTCATGACACAATACCGGGGAAAGCAGTCATTGATGAGCCTCAGCGGAATCATGACTGAGAAACGGATGATGATTCGTTTAAAGCCGGCGGTCCTTTTTTTGCAGTCCTTTTAATCAGGAATTGTGAAACAATAACCAGCGCCAGAAGCGCTATGCCGGCGACGTCTGTATAGATACCCGGTTTGATCAGGCATAAGGCCGCAACCAGGAGCAGGATACGTTCTATTATATTAGCTTCTTTGATGAAAAAACCGATCCCGGAGGCAGACAGAGCAACTACGCCGACCAGAGCGCTCGCCATGGCCAAGACAACATCCCCTGTAGTCCCGACCAGAAGCAGCTGCGGGGCATAAATAAACATATAGGGCACGATAAAAGCGGATATCGCCAAACGGCATGCCGTAAAGCCTGTCTTAAGTGGGTCGGCACCGGATATTCCCGCCGCAGCGTAAGCTGCCAGCGCCACCGGCGGTGTAATGGCAGAAATGATGGCAAAATAGAATATGAAAAAGTGAGCGGCCAAAGGATTGACCCCGAAGTTCTGTGTCAGAACCGGCACGGTCAGTGTTACCTGAATGATATAGGCAGCCACAGTGGGCAGGCCCATCCCCAGAATAAGTGATGTGATCATGATCAGAATCAGGGTGATAAGCAGGCTTCCCTGGGAAATGGTCAGGATGATGGAACTGAAGCGCATACCCAAACCAGTCAAAGTCAGGATTCCGATTATAATTCCTGCGGCAGCACAACAGATGGCCACCTGGACCGCACCTTTTGCACCACCCTCCAAGGCAGAGATAATGCGCCGGGGAGTCATCCGTGTCTCGCGACGAATCCAACTGACGGCAATGGTAACGACGATGGCCCAAAGACCGGCCCGCATGGGACTCTGGCCTTGTATGAGAAGATAAACCAGAATAATGACGGGAACGACAAACTGGATCCCATAAACCAGGGTCTTGCGTATTTGGGGAATATCTTCGGCTTTCATGCCTTTGAGGTCAATCCGCAGCGCTTCAAAATGGACCATGGCAAAGGCGGATACGTAGTACAAAATTGCCGGCAGGGCTGCTGCAGCCGCTACCTTAATATAGGGCATTCCCAAAAATTCAGCAATGATGAATGCCGCTGCGCCCATTATAGGAGGCATGAACTGACCGCCGGACGAAGCCACGGTCTCCACAGCACCGGCAAACTGCGGGCTATAACCAAGACGCATCATCATGGGAATGGTAAAGCTGCCGGTGGTAACGACATTGGCCACGGCCGATCCGGAAAGCATCCCCATGAAGCCCGAAGCAACGACGGCGGCTTTGGCCGGTCCGCCTCTGGCTTTACCGAACAAGCCCATGGCCATATCTATGAAAAAGTCGCCGCCTTTAGACTGCTCCAGAAAGGCGGCAAAAATTACGAACATAACAATGAAGGTGGAAGATACACCTGCCGGAATCCCCCAAACGCCTTCCGTAGTGTAAAACAGCTGGTCTACGGCCCACATCAGGGGGAAACCCTGGTGGCTGAGTATGCCGGGTAGAAATTGTCCGACAAACACATAGACCAGAAATACGAGGCAGATTATAGGCATGGCAGCGCCCATAGACCGACGCGCCGCCTCCATAAGAATCAGGACTCCGATACATCCTGCCGCAACTTCATAACCGGTCAGGGGCGTGACATAGGAGTAGCGCGATGCTATTTCTCCTGCATTCCAGATTACATATCCCACGGAGGCCAAAATAAGACCTATTATCAACCAGTCATACCAGGGAACTGGCGCTGTCCTTTTTTTTCCGCGGGCGGAAGTAAGCAAGAAGACCAGGATCATGGCGAAACAGGTGTGCACGCTTCGCTGGAGAATCGATTCGAAAACGCCGAAAATACCGGTGTAAATATGGAATGCGGCCATACCCCAGGCTACAAGAGAAATCAGCATCACCAAAATGCTTCTGTTGTCGCCGGAAATTTCTTTTTCTTTTGAAGACATTGAGAATACCTCCTATCCAAACCCTAAGCATTGATTTAGCTGTGGAGAAAGGGCTGATCAGATCAGCCCTTTCTTGCAGAAAAATTCTATTTTATTACACCAATTTCCTTGTATAATTTCAATGCGCCCGGATGAAGTGCCACACCCAGATCCTTTGCAGCATATTCGGGGCTCCACTCCTGCAGAACCTTATGAACATCTTTAATTTTTGCTTTGTTGTCGACCAGTGCTTTGATCATTTTATACACCAGGTCTTCCTTCAGATCTTTCCGGCAAATGACCACATTGTTGGAACCCACGCACAGAACATCTGATTTCTGGCCGTCATATGACCCGCCTTTGACGACATATTTGGAGTATCCGTTATTTATTTTCTTTAACGCCTCAAATTTATCCGGAGACAGTGAAAGAAGTCGGATACCTCCTTTGATGGAAACAGCGATTTCCTGGATAGCTGGTGCCGGTACGGTGGTAAAAGGCATAAAGGCGTCGATATGGCCATCCTGCATCTGCATGGCGGCATCGGCGTATGCCAAATGCTCCACCTTCTTCATATCCCCGTAGGAAAGCCCGTAAACCTGGAGGATATTTTTCATCAAAACTTCGCCGGATGTTCCTTTAAGGCCCGGAGATATCCTTTTTCCCTTGAGGTCGGCAATAGTTTTAATATCGCTGTCCCCGCGAACGACTATCTGCAGAGGCGAAGGATACAGAGCGGCCAGTCCGGCAATGTTGCTCATGGCTTTTTTGAACTGAGCCTGTCCCATAACCGCATCGGCGTTGGCAAAAGAAAAAGAGATTCCCAGTGTGTACATGCCGTTATTGACACCTATTATATTGGCATCGCCGGTTCCCTGCATAACGGCCATATTGACGCCATCCAGGTTTTTCTGAACGACATCGGCAATGGCCCCACCCATTGGATACCACGTACCACCGGCCTTGCCTGAAGCGATACTCAAATTCTCCGCTGCAAAGACTGAAGTTGACCAGAAAACTAAAAACAAAGCCAAAACCATCATCAATACGTTGAGACATCTTTTTTTCTTCATTTTCATCCTCCTTTGATTTTTTTTATTATGCTGGTACACCCCACCTACAAAGCCAGATTCACACCCGCCTGCAGTGCTTTTAAATTCATCTCCATGACATTGCCGGAGAAACGTTCCTGAATAACCTTCTCCAGACTATCCGTTCCGATCATCTTTGCCTTCTGCGCCATAAAACCAAGAGCGATGATGTTCGCCATACCAACATGACCTAGTTTACCGGCCATATCGGTAAAGGGATAGCCACAGATATTACTACCCCGTCGCTCCTCCAGGAGGGTGCTGTCGTAAATGATCGAAGTCCCTGAATCTGCAAAGGACTGGAATTTTTCCATCGCCTCCTCCGTCAGCGTCAGGACTATATCAGCTTTCTGCACCTGCTGAAAAATAATCTCTTCTTTATCGATAATCACTTCAGCCATGGAAAAACCACCCCGAGTCGCAATGCCGTAAGAAACAGTTTGCACAACATTCTTACCTTCCAGTATGGCCGCTTCCGCCAGCATGATCCCTGAAACCACCAGACCCTGACCACCGGAACCAGCTAAAATCACCTCGCATCTGTCTTTGTTTGTTTTCATCTCACTTTGCACCTTCCTCAAACTTTAAGGTTCATTGCTCTGCGCCGGATTTCTTCGTACCGCGTATTGAAATCCGGTTCTTCCCGGTCCACAAGCTTTCCTACCGCAAAGAAACCTTTCCTTGCCGATTTTTCCAAACTATTATACTTTTCAACGGGAAGACCTGACTCCTTAAGCCATTGCAGCATAGCCGTTGCTTCTTTCATCTTATTGTTCTTCCCGAAATGCGTGGGACAAGGGCTGTAAATTTCCACAACGGAAAATCCCTTTTTGCTTAATGCCTCTTTGATATTGGTTTTCAGCTCCCAGACATGATACGGCGTCCCGCGGGCTACATAATTGGCACCCGCTAATTCCGCCAGAGCGCTGATATCAAGCTGTCGTTCCGCATTGCCGTAAATACTGGTTTGTGTAATCGCATCCGCCGGAGTCGTACCGGAGAATTGTCCGCCCGTCATGCCGAAGTTGAAATTATTGATGATGATGGCCGTAAGATCCATATTCCGTCTGGCCGCATGAAGAAAATGATTGCCGCCGATCGTAACGCTGTCGCCGTCTCCCATCAAAACCACTACATGCAGTTTAGGATTGAAAGCCTTGATCCCTGTTGCATAGGCCAGAGCGCGCCCGTGAGTCGTGTGAAGCGCATTTGTTACCAAATAGTCGTCGGTTTTCCCCGTACAACCGATCCCCGTCACAACGACTGTATCTTTGCGCTCGTACCCCAACTCTTCAAATGACCTCACCAAAGCTCCCAGCATTACACCCACGCCGCACCCGGAACACCACATGTGCGGCAGAACCCCTTTTTTCAGATATTGCAGACCTGTTGCGTGTGACACCTCAAACCCCCTTCATTTACAGTTATCTTTGATGTTTACAGGATTGCCTTGAGGATATCCTGCGGTGTAATGATTTCTCCGTTGTAACTATTAACCTTACGGATATCCGCCCCGGCACCTAATATCCTTTGCACTTCGCCGGCTACCTGACCACTGTAATTCATCTCCGGCACAACCACTGTTTTCGCCCTTTCTCCCAGACTCGCAATTTTTTTATCAGCAAAAGGCCAAATAGTCATAAGTTGCAGAACACCGGCCCGGATTCCCTGCTTGCGCAACTCCAATGCGGCCGCACGGCTGGCCCTCGTCGTCGCCCCAAAAGCAATGAACAGGATATCCGCATCCTCGGTATCGAAAGTTTTCGTGATAATTATTTCTTCCCTGTGCATTTCGATTTTTTTGTGCAACTGGGCTACGCGCCAAGCGGCATTGGCGGGATTGTTGTTGCTGTACCCGTCCGGTCCGTGCATGGAACTGGAGACGTGAAAAACATAATCGCTGCCGTAGGACGCAAGAGGTGCCACTCCGTCTTCATCCGCAATAAAAGGCTTATAGGCCGCTGGCTCACCGGTGGGTTTCTTCCGTTCCGCCACCGCCAGTTCCCCCGGAGATGGAATGGTGATATTTTCCCGCATATGTCCCACCACTTCATCAGAGGCCAGAATCACGGGCACACGAAACTTTTCCGCAAAATTAAAAGCCGTTACAGTCAGTGTAAAGCATTCGCTGACGCTCGCCGGGCAAAGAGCGATAACACTCTGATCACCGTGGCGGCCCCAACGAATCTGCATGACATCCGATTGGGCCGGCTTCGTTGCCAATCCCGTACTGGGACCGGAACGTTGGACATTGATCACAACACAGGGCACTTCACCCATGACGGCCAGCCCCAGGTTTTCCTGCATCAGCGAAAATCCAGGCCCGCTTGTCGCAGTAAATGATTTGGCACCGGCCAAAGACGCACCAATGATTGCCGCCATGCTGGCAATTTCATCTTCCATCTGCATGTATATTCCGCCCAAAAGCGGCATTCTTTTCGCACTCTCCTCGGCAATTTCTGAAGAGGGCGTAATTGGATAGCCGGCATAAAAGCGCGCACCGGCATAAAATGCACCTTCTACAATGGCCTGATTGCCCTGCATTAATTTAACTTTACGTCCCAATTCCATTATTCTCCTTTCCTGATTTCGAACCATTTCACGCCGGCTAATCATCCGGTAACTTTCAAGACTTGTGGATTCACCAGATACTTCGGCATCCGACCAGCCAAAACATCGAGGATACCCTCCGCAGAGTCTATGGCCATGTTAATCAGTGCCAAATCGGTCATAGCAGCGCTATGCGGCGTTACAAGAACATTCTCCAAACCAAAGAAGGGTAGCTCCTTATCCGGAGGTTCTTTTTCATAAACATCCAGGGCCGCTCCGGCCAATTTCATTTCTTTCAGGGCCACACAGAGAGCATTCTCATCAACAACACCCCCACGGGCGGCATTGATAAGAAATGCGCCTGGCTTCATCAGCGCCAGCTCCTTTGCACCGATTAGATGGTGAGTTTCCTTTAGGTGCGGTACGTGCAGAGAGATGAAATCGGCATCTTTAAGAAGAGAGGCCAAATCGCCGACCCGCTCAACACCGGCGGCAGTAAAGATATCATCAGCCACCAGAGGGTCATAGGATTTAACCCGCATCCCCATGCCGATACCAGCCATATGGGCAAGACGTGTAGCTATCCTGCCCATGCCCACCAATCCCAGCACCTTGTTTCCAAGCTCCAGTGTGGCATATCCGAATTTTTGAACCAGGCCGGGCAGTGAACCGGGCACACAGAAATCACCGCGTCGGAATGCTTTTTCAACTTTATTGAAATTACGGGCGCAGTGCATGATCGCCCAGAGGGAATGCTCCGCCACAGCGTTGGTGTTTGCCGTTGGTGTATTGACAACTTTTATGCCAAGCCGCGTAGCCGCATCCAGATCTATATTGTCAACGCCAATCCCATGCCGGGCCACCACCTTCAGTTTTCGGCCTTCTTTCAGCAACGCTTCCCCAGCCTGCGAACTGCGGATCAAGAGCGCATCGGCACCAGCAATTAAAGGCATCAGATCATTCAACAGAGGACTTGGTGCAATTTGGACTTCAACATTTTTTTTCAGAAGGTCGATTCCCTGTGAGGATATGGACTCGGTTAACAAAACCTTGAAGGACATGATTTGTACCTCCATTTTTTTCTAACCGTCATTTTGAAGGGCAATAAACAAAATAGCAATCTCAGGATGTCACTGATACCCTTGAAAACGCGATTTTGAAATTGTTTACTATAAATCTGAAATTTCAGATTTATAGTATTATATTTCATAGCTCTGTTTGGTTGTCAAGAAAAAATAATTTAATATTTATACATCTATAAGATATTGATATAAAAAGATATTATAACAGATATAAGCTAACGGAGTTGGATTATCAAAATTGTTTTTTGAAATGAAAGTTCTATTGCTTGGATCTGTACTTTTGAATTGATTTACTTGCCGCGGGCATCTTGATTTCCCGGATCCAGCTTAATCGTATCACAAAGCTTTTTCAGTCTTGTCAGGTGATTCGCAGCCGCCTGTTTCGCCTTTGCCGCATTGTGCTCATAAAGCGCTTCCAGAATCATCCGATGTTCTTCGTCCGTAGTTGGTAATTTCCCCAGAGCATGGTTAAACAAGCGAAAACGGACGATCTGCATATGTGCGTTTAAAGTCTGATATATATGGAGCAGACGCTTATTGCCCATAATTTCGAAAAAGGAAATGTGGAACCGGCTGTCGTAATCCATAAAAATTTTGTAACTCTCACAGTCATTCGGATTCACTACAATGGAAACACTTTTTTGATACAGATCATTGAGTGATTGTAATTGTTTATCATTGATTTTTCGGGCGATTTCCTCGATCACGGTGGTTTCAAGAATTATTCTGATCTGTAATATTTCCTGAATATCTGTTTCCGTAATATTTTTTACATAAGTACCGGTCCGTGAAGTAATCTCTATCAATCCTTCCCCGGCAAGCCGGAACAGGGCATCCTTGATTGGTGTATAACTAACACCGAGAGTTTCACTGAGTTGCCGAATATTTAGTTTGTACCCGGAAGGAAAATGCTGATTAGAAATATTTTTCTTTATATAATCGTATATTTTTTCGTTGATATTGGTTACATCAATAATTGATGATGTTGTTTTTTTTTCCATCAAGTGACCTCAAAACATATTTTGTAATATGTTATATGTGAAATCTAAAAACGCGGCTTGCTTTTGCCATACAACCAACTCATTGTCAAGATTCTTTATGTGCTCTTGCCAAGAGCACATAAAGTTCCGGGTTAAGAAATTAACAACAAAGTATCTTGTCCCTGTTGGTGATTTGTAATTCGTTGGCGCTTCTACTTAAACAGCGTGAGGAGGACACCGGCGGCCACGGCGGTTCCGATGACACCGGCGACATTGGGCCCCATCGCA